>NZ_CP109498.1 GCF_036231355.1 Streptomyces sp. NBC_01431 | reverse complement strand
CGGCGATGACCAGGCCGAGCATGAGGGCACCGACGGTGAGGGCGGCGCCGCCGCTGACTATCGCCACGGCTGCGCCGCGCAAGGCGCTCACGCGAGCCTCACCCGGCGGGCGGCGTGGTGTCCGGTTCCGGTGTGGAGGGTGTGTTGATCAGCTGGACAAGTCGCTGCCGGGGGAAGCGCCACTGCGCGCGCTCGCCGGTTCCGACCTTGAACGCGGGCAGTTCGCCCTGCGTGGCCAGGGCCGCGGTACGCCCGGGGGTTAGCCGCAGCACTGCGGCGGCCTCGGCTGTTGTCAGTACCGCCGGATACTGTGCGAGCTGCTCGGTCGTCCGGTCGGGACTGTTGCCCTCCACCAGGGCGGCTATCGCGCGTTTCAAGAAGCGCCACTGCGCTCGGGGGCCGCTGCCCAGTTTGAACGCTGTGGGAAGTTCGCCCCGCTTTGCCATTGCAGCGATGAGCTGGGAGCCCATGCGCAGGATTTCCGCCACCTCGCCCGTGGTGAGCACGGTGGGATACGGGGCGAGCGGCCCTGGCTCCTGATCGGTCATGGTGGCGCATCCTAGCCACAGATCCCCCCTGTGCCTCAATAGTCCTCATAGTCCATCAACTTGCGTCAGGATAGCGAGAGATACTCTTAGTTGACACCAGATAACGTCTTGCGATGAAACATCGTCCCAGGTCTAAACTACTGGGCACCACACATGAGGGGAGGGGGTTGGACGTGGCAGATGTGAACCCGTGGGTCTCCCGGGTGAGCCCTACCAATGAGGACCATCAAGCACCATCAACAGTTGCATCCGCAAACGAAATAGTTCGGGTGTGGCCGCAGCCTGACGGTGTGCCACGGCCCGCCGGGGGACTGCCGGTTGCGCCCCGTCCTGTCGCCCACCTCGGCGGCTGGTGGTGGCTGGGCTGCCACGGCGGCGCCGGGGTCACCGCCCTGACCCACGCCGTGCCGGGCGGGCAGGACGCCGGGCGCCTGTGGCCCGCACCGGCCGCTGGCTGGACGCTCCCGGTCGTGCTCGTCGCCCGAGCCGACTTCGGGGGCCTGACGGCAGCTCAGGCAGCCGCCGCCCAATGGGCGTCGGGCGCCGTGCCGGGCATTGACCTGCTCGGACTGGTCCTCACGCCGTACTCACCAGAGCGCCGCTTGCCGCGACCGCTGCGCGATCTGCGCCGCCTCGTGTCCGGTGGAGTCCCCCGCACCTGGGCCCTGCCCTGGGTGGAGGGCTGGCGCCTTGGTGAGCCGCCCACCGCCCGCCCGCCCCGCGAACTCACCGCACTGGGCGACGAGCTGACCCGCCTCACATCCTCAACGGGGAGTCATCACCGTGTCTGACCTGCTCATCGCGGCCCATGAGACCGCCCGCCCCTTCCTGGTCCTGGCCGATGCGCCCATCCCAAAGTCCACCAACCCGCCGGGCAATGTGGTCGGCAACGTCACCACCCTGCTCGGGTGGGTGTTCTGGGGCGTCTCCGCCCTGGCGGTCGTCGGAATCCTCATCGTCGCCGCGAAAATGTTCACCAGCTTCCGGACCGGTGAGGGCTCCGAGCACATGAGCATGCTCGGCAAGGTCCTGGCGGGCTGCATCCTCGCCGCGAGCGCGGGCCCGATCGTCAACGCGATTCTCTGATCTGCGGACCTGACACCGCGAACTCACCCTAGGGGGGCATGACATGGCGGATCCCCAGCGGGATGCGCAGACCCAGAACGACCAGCCGGCCAGTCCATTTGCGAGCAAATGGTTCCTTGCATCGGCCGCGTTCGTCGCAGGAATCGTGCTGCTGGGCACCGTCGTGGCGGTGACGGGAGGCCCCTCCGACAGCACACCCGCGCAGGCCAAAGCGTCCACCCCGTCGACGCCGGCGGAAACCGCAAGCGCTTCGGGCCCGGCTCTGCCGCCGGGCGTCTGCCCGGCACTGACAGACAGCGACACCCGTATCCCGCTCGACCCGCCTTCCGCCAGCGTCGTTACGTGGTCCATCGTGGGCGGGTTCGCCCTGCCCGCGACCCGCACCGCAGGACCGGCACAGGTCAACGGAGACGTGGCCCGCTGCTACGCCCACACCCCGCTGGGCGCGCTGATCGCCTCGGTACAGATCACGGCCCGGAGCATGTCCGCGAAGGACTGGCGGCCGATCATCGACCAGCAGACGACCGGCGACGGAAAGATCAATTACATCCAGCAGCGCGAGAACTTCGAGAACAGTCAAGGCACTTCTGCCGCAGTCGGCCCCGATGAACACGGGCAGCTCGCCGGGTTCAAATTTGTGACCTACAACGCCGACACTGCCGTGATCGAGCTGGTGTGGCGGGCCAAGTCCGGCGCGCTCGCGTCCGGAGCCTCAACCATGCGGTGGACCGGCGGCGACTGGAAAACCGAGATCGCCCTTTCCCAGGCGCCCAGCCAGCAGCTGGACAACCTCGCCGGGTACATCGCCTGGAGTGGGATCTGATGTCCTGTGACATTCTCAGCACCCTGAACCCGGCGGTCACCGCAGCCTGCTCGATCGCCAAGTGGGGAGCGAAAAAGACCGGCGACTCCGCGTTCGATTCGATCGTGGGGAGCTTTTCCGACGGCGCGGGCTGGATTGTCAAAGAACTGACCACGGGTTGGCTGGGCCTGCCGAGCCCCCACCTGGACCCCGATTCACAGACCGGCCCCGTGTGGTTCCTGCGGGACAGCACGGCATGGCTCACCAGCGCTATTGCGGTCCTGTGCCTGCTCATAGCCGCTGGGCGCATGGTGTGGGAGCGCAAGAGCGAGCCCGCCAAAACCGCGGCCGCCGGCCTCCTGCGCCTGGTGGTGGTCTCCGGCGCCAGTGTCGGGGCGATCAACCTGCTCTCCAAGGCGTCCGACTCGTTCTCGATCTGGATCGTCAACCGGTCCACAGGCTGCTCAGCTGCCGATCAGGCCAGTTCGCACTGTGTGGACATGTTCGGCCAACGGGTCTTGGCCTTGACCGCGTTCGGCGGGACCAGTGCCGCAGGACAGGGCCTGATCCTGCTGCTCGCCCTCCTGATCATGATCAGCAGCCTGATCCAGATCGCATTCGTCCTTGTCCGCAACGCCATGATCATTGTGCTGGCGGGAACGCTGCCACTGTCGGCGGCCGCCTCTTCCACCGAGGCGGGCAAAGCATGGTTCAGCAAAAGCACGGGCTGGCTGCTCGCGTTCGTGCTGTACAAGCCTGCCGCAGCCATCGTGTACGCAGCCGCGTTCGCCTCCATTGGCCAGACCAAGACCAGCGACATTTTCACGCAGATCAGCGGTGTCGTACTGCTGCTGCTCGCCGCCTTCACCCTGCCCGCGATGATGAAGTTCGTCATGCCCATGGTCGCCGCGACCAGCGGCGGGACCTCCGCCGGGGCCGCAGTGGCCGGTGCGGGCCAGGCCATCGCCACCGGAGCCATTGCCATCAAGTCCCTCGGGGCGAGCAAAGCCGCAGCCGGGACCACCGGCGCGGCCAAGGGCGGTCAGACCAGCGGTGCCCAGCTGCCTCCCAACCGCCCCGGGCCGCCGTCCGGCCCCCCGCCCCCGCCGCCTCCACCGTCCGGCGGCGGCGCGCCCCCGCCCAGCAATTCCGGCCCGCACGGAAACCAGGGCGGTCAGCCGCCCGCCCCGCCCACCGGACCGAACTCCGGCGGGCCGCGGGGCAGTACACCCCCGCCGCAGGCCCCGCGCCCGCGCTCCGCCAGTGACCGTGACGACAACCAAGGGGTCCCCCATGGCAGCAAGTAGCCCCGGGCCGCGCCAGCAGCGCACCTACGGCAACTGGCGCCGCCCGCAGACGGCCGGTGTCGGCGCGCTCGGCCTGGTGGGCACCGTCGTACTGATGGCCGGGATGATCCTTGTCGTACTCGTCGCCATAAAGTCGCTGTGGGCAGCCGTGGCCCTGCTCCTGTTGCTCGGCCTGATCCTCGCCCCGATGGCCGTCCGGGACCGCGACGGCCGCACGCTGATGGTGCGCATGGGTGCCGCGCTGGGCTGGCGCATGACCGTCAAGGCGGGTGCCGACTACTACCGGTCGGGCCCGCTGGGCCGGACCGGCTACGGCACCTGCACACTGCCCGGCCTGGCCGCCTCCTCCACCCTGATGGAGGCCCAGGACGCCTACGGTCGGCCGTTCGCGATGCTGTCCTACCCGACCAATCACCACGCCGTGGTGCTCAGCTGCGACGCCGACGGCGCGGGGCTGGTGGATCAGGACCAGGTCGACATCTGGGTAGCGCACTGGGGGCAGTGGCTTGCCAACCTGGCCACCGAGCCCGGTCTGATCGGCGCGAGCGTGACGGTCGAGACCGCCCCGGACACCGGCATCCGCCTGGCCGAGGAAGTCAACACCAACCTCTCCCCGGACGCTCCGCCGCTTGCTGCCGCGATGCTGCGCGACGTGCTGGCCACCTACCCGGCCGGTTCTGCGCAGATCAGCACGCGGATCACGCTCACGTACTCGGGGGCGGCCCGGCCCGGACACGAGCGCCGCACCGCCGACGATATGGCCGTCCTGATCGGCCACCGGCTGCCCGGCCTCACCTCCACACTGGCCATGACCGGCGCAGGCCCGGCCCGTCCCATGACCGCCCGTCAACTCGCCGAAGCCGTCCGCATCGCCTACGACCCGTCGGTTGCCGCCCTGGTCGAAGAGGCCCAGCATTCCGGCGGGACCGGCCTGACCTGGGATGAAGCGGGCCCGGCCAGTTCAGACGAAGCGGTGGGCACCTACGCGCATGACGGGGCCTGCTCCATCACCTGGTCCATGTCCGAAGCGCCCCGCGGCGCGGTCCTCTCCTCGGTGCTGACCGGCTTCCTCCAGCCGTCCGACGACATCGCCCGCAAGCGGGTCACGCTCCTGTACCGGCCCCACGATCCGGCTTCGGCCACCCACATCGTGCAGCGCGACAAGCGTGACGCCGAGTTCAAAGCGGGTTCCACCAAGGGGAACCGCGCCCGTGATGACGTGGCAGTCAAGGCGGCCCGCCAGTCCGAAGAGGAAGAGGCCACCGGCGCCGGCGTCGTGCGGTTCGCCCTACTGGCCACCGCCACCGTCACCGACCGCGCCGACCTGCCGCGCGCTGAGGCAGCTATGGACAACTTGGCCGCCCCGGCCCGTATCCGGTTGCGCCGCATGACGCGCACGCAGGCCGCCTCCTTCGCGGCCGCGCTGCCCATCGGCCTGGTCCTGCCCGCGCACGTCATGGTGCCGTCCACCGTGCGCGACAACCTGTAATCCCTGGGGGAGAGTTCATGGCACGCACCAAGACCACCGCCCCGCCGCGCTCCCGGCCTGGCCTGCGCGGCTGGGCCGGGCCCGGCGGCGGTGCCCATCTCTACCTCGACCCGGCCACGGAATGGCGCGGCACCAGCGTCCAGGTGTGCGGCCTGTGGCCGTTCGGCGCCGGTTCCGGCACTCCTATGCAGGGGGTGCCGCTCGGCCGGGACCTGATGAGCGGCGCCACCGTGTGCTGTGACCCCATCTCCTGGTTCATGCGGGCCGGGCTGATCCTCAACCCGTCGCTGTTCGTGCTCGGTCAGCCCGGCCTCGGCAAGTCCACCCTCGTACGCCGCATGGTGCTCGGGCTGGCCGGCTACGGCGTCCAGCCGCTGATCTTCGGGGACCTGAAACCCGACTATGTGGACCTGATCCGGGCCCTGGGCGGACAGGTCATCACCCTGGGGCGCGGGCGCGGTTACCTCAACGTCCTTGACCCCGGCGAGTCGTCGGCGGCCGCCGCACGGCTGACCGGCGATGCCCGCAGGGCCCTGCTCGCCGACGCGCACGGGCGGCGCCTCAACTCGGTCTCCGCCCTGCTGACGATCCTGCGCTCAGCCCCGCCTACCGACCGCGAAGAGACCATCCTGAATGCCGCGCTCAAGGTGCTTGATGAGCGGCACACGCAGGGCGTCCCGGTGCTGCGAGACCTGGTGCAGGTCATCAAGGAAGGGCCCGAAGCGGTTCGTACTGTGGCCCTGGACCGGGGCAGCATCGACCGGTACCGCGACATCACCGAGAACCTGGAATCGTCGCTGACCGGCCTGTTGGGGGAGGGGCGCCTGGGCGACACGTTCGCCGAGCAGACCACCGAGCCCATGCGGATGGACCGGCCCGTGGTGTTCGACATCAGCAGCATTGACGACAGTGAGGAACTGCTTCAGGCGGCCGCGCTGCTGTCGTGCTGGTCGTACGGGTTCGGCGCGGTGGCGGCCGCGCAGGCTCTTTCGGATGCCGGCCTGGAGCCGCAGCGTCACTATTTCCTCGTGCTCGATGAGCTGTGGCGCGTGCTGCGGGCCGGGCGCGGCCTGGTCAACCGGGTGGACGCGCTGACCCGCCTCAACCGCACCCGGGGCATTGGCACCGCGATGATCACGCACACGATGAAGGATTTGCTTGCGCTGCCCTCGGAAGAGGACCGGCTCAAGGCCATGGGCTTCGTGGAGCGAAGCGGAATGGTCATCTGCGGCGGGCTCCCGATGGAGGAAATGCCCCGATTGACGCAGGTGGTGGACCTCTCCAGTGTGGAACAGCGCATGATCACCGAGTGGTCGACGCCTCCGGCCTGGGCCACCTCCGACACTCACGACATCGCCCCGCCCGGTCAGGGAAATTTCCTGATCAAGGTGGGCGGTCGGCCGGGCATCCCGCTGCACGTCGACCTGACCCCCGCCGAGCTCGATGTGAACAACACCAACCAGCGCTGGCAAAAGGCGGCATCCGTATGAGCGCCACGAACAAGCAGCGTGGCCCCGGCGGCGACGTCTCGCCATACCTGCTGGTCGGCGCCTGCGCCGTGGTGCTGGCCGTTGCGGCCGCCGCCTGGACATCGGCGGCCGCCGGGGCCGCCCTGGCCGGACAACCCGCCCCGCCCTCCAACCCCTTCGCCCTCCTGCTCCAGCTGGCCACCGGCGCCTATACCTGGCCCGGCGCCTGGGCCACCGTGGTTCTGGTCCTGGAATGCGCCGCCCTGGCAGTCGCCGCGGTGGCCGGCGTCCGGGCCGTGCGCGGCTACCGCGCCCGCCAACAGCCCATCGACGCGGCCGCCCGCCACATGGGCAAGGGCAAGGCCCTGGCCCGCATCTCGCAGCCGCACGCGCAGGCCACCGCCGAACGGCTCGGCTCGACGGCGGGAATCGGCGTGTTCCTCGGCCGTGCCGTGATCGGACGTCAGCCGCTCTACGGCACCGTGGAGGACACGTACGTCGACATCTGGGGGCCGCGGACCGGCAAGACGACCCGCCGGGCCATTCCCGCGATCATGGATCACGGGGCGGCGCCGTGCTTCGTCACCTCCAACAAGCGGGACGTGGTCGACGCAACGCGGGGGCCGCGCTCGGAGCTCGGCCGGGTGTGGATTTTCGACCCTCAGCAGATCGTCGGCGAACCGCCCACCACCTGGTGGTGGAACCCCCTTACCTACGTGACCAGCATCGCCAGGGCCGAAGAACTCGCGGGGCACTTCGCCATGGACTCGCGCGGCGAGAACTCCACATCTGACGCGCATTTCGAGCCCGCCGGGCGGGAGCTCCTCGCGAACCTTCTCTTGGCGGCAGCCCTCGACAAGCGGCCCATCACCCAGGTCTACAGCTGGCTGTCCGACCAGCGCGACTACGAGCCGGAAGCGATCCTGCGCAAAGCGGGGCCCGACTATGAGCTGTCCGCCGACAGCGTCCGGGGCACCCTGGACGCGGCGGACAAGGAACGCTCCGGCGTGTTCTCGACCGCCCGCCGCATGGCCGCGATCCTGCGCAACCCGGACGTGACGCGCTGGGTGACGCCCACCACGGGTCTGGACAAGCGCGAGGAGTTCAGCCCGGCCGCCTTCTCGACCAACAGTGACACGATTTATCTCATCTCCCGGGAAGGCGCCGGGTCCGCCGGTGCGCTCGTCACCGCCCTGTCGGTGGCGCTGTGCGAGGCGGCCGAACAGACCGCCATGCGCTCGCGTGGCGGGCGCCTGGCCCGGCCCATGCTCGGCGTCCTCGATGAAGCCGCCAACGTCTGCAAGTGGGCCAACCTCCCCTCCCTCTACAGCCACTACGGCTCGCGCGGCATCAACCTGATGACCATCCTCCAGTCCTGGGACCAGGGTGTGGAGGTCTGGGGGGAGCGAGGCATGGGCAAGCTGTGGTCGTCGGCGAACGTGTCCACCTACGGCGGCGGCGTCCTGGACGCAAAGTTCCTCGGCGACATCACCTCGTTCATCAAGAAATACGAAGCGCACCGGCGTTCCGTCACCCGCCAGCCGAACAACGGCCAGGGCGGGCTGTTCTCCTCCGGCCGGTCCACCACCTACTCCACGCAGCCTGAGGAGACGCTGGACGTCGCCGACTTGGTGGAAGTCGGCTCGGGCCGTGCCATCGTGCTGGCCTCCCAGACCCCCGCCGTGCTCGTGGAAACCGTGCCGTGGTGGGAGCACCCTTGGGCCGCCCAGGTTCAGGCCTCCATCGACCGGTACGACCCTGCGGACGACACCGACACCGCAACGGAGCACGCGTGATCATGGACGACGAATGGGCGGATGTGCCCGAGCCGCAGGACGGCTCCGCCCAGGACGCCTCGCCGGAATCCTCCGCCGCCCCGAAAGGCAAGCGCGGCGGCAAACGGAAGAAAGCCAAGAAGCCTCCGCCGCTGGTGTATTCGAACCTCGACGCGTTCGTGTCCGACTACCTCGCGCAGATCATCCGGCGTCGCATCCCCAGCTCCTCCCAGTCCTGGTGTGACGAGTGGTGGCGCCATCCTGAGGCGCTGTCCCGGCTGGCCGCCGTATGGCGTGCCTGGGAGCACCTCCAGCATGACCCGGCCCTCGGCATGTCCACCTGGTGGCTGCACCATGCCGATCCGCATCTCCGGGCGCTGATGCATCCCGAGACCGGCCCATTCGCGATGTGCAAGCCCTCTAAGCACGTCCGGTTGGACCCGCTGCCCCTGAAGCCGGCCAACCCGCTGATGTGGCTCGACCCCGCATTCTCCGGTGCCCCTGACGGCGCCTCAACCGGCTGACACAGCATCGTGAAAGAGGGGCGGCCACCGGTGGTGGCCGCCCCTCTCGCGCTGTCCCTGCGTAACCGCCTACAGGCCCTGCCGCTCGATCTCCCGCCCGTGCTCCCGCCCTTCCGGGGCTGGCCCCCGCGACTGCGCCGGGGCCCGCTCCGTGGCCGCCTCCGCACCCCTCGGATAGCCCAGGGCGCCCAGCCGTACGGCTTCGGCAACCTCGTCATCTCCGAGCCCGCTCACGGCCTGCGCGGCCTCGGCCCGCCGCTCATCCTCCCGGCCGTCCGCGACACCTTCCACGGCCTCCTCCACACCGCGCAGGACTTGGCCAGGGATCGCGGCCAGGGAGGCAGGATCGGTACCGGCTTCGGCGGCCTCGGGACCGTTCCGCGCGTCTTCCACGGCCGGAGCGAGTGGGTTGCGGTACATCTGCTGCACCGCCTCGGCGAGTTGCCCGTTCGCCTCCTCGGACAGGGGCCGCCCCCACCGCTTCGCGAACTCCTCGGCGAGCTGCTCGGCGGCCGCGCCGCTGTTGTCGCTGTAGATCCTGGCAACGGTGGAAGCGGCCTGCGCGTCCAGCCACGTGCCCTGGTCCAGAAGCCGTGTACCGCGCTCTCCCACCTTCACCGCCTGGTCCACCAGCCGGGCCGCCTCGACGCGCAGTTCATCGGCGTACGCGCCGCTCTGCCGCTCCGCCTCCGTCTCCAGCCGGGTGGCCCGGGTGAATGCGTCGAAGGACTGGGCGAAAGCGGTCTGAGCCTCGCTGCGCAGGACTTCACCCTCAGCAGACAACGCCACCGCCTGGCCCGTCCGGCCCGGCCCGCCGAACAGTCCGGCCACCATCTCCGGGGTGGCCGACGGGGACAGGACGACCCCATGTTGCCGCTCCACCCTGCCGATGAGTTCACGCTGCATGTCCTCGCGGGCCTGTCCCGCCTCCCACTCCTGGACATGCCCCCACACCCCGGCGATTTCCTCGCCACTGGCGGTGGCCCACCATCCGTCATCGAGCGTGTCTGTCAGCCGCGCCGCCTCGACCACCCGGCTCGGGTTCTCGCCGCGGATCTCGGCAGCCGTGGCGGCCATCTCCAGCGCCGTGTCCGCCTGGGCCTGGCGCAGCGTCCCCAACCCCTCGCTTACGGCCGCCACATTGCCCTCCAGCCGCTTCTCATCGGCCGCGGACAAGCCGCCTGCGTCCAGCCGCTTCAGGTAGTCCTCACGCCTCGCGATCCGCCGCCATTCCTCCTCGCGCAGCCGCTCAGACTCCACCGACAGCGCATAGAAGCGCTCCGCCACGCTGGCATCACTGCGGTTGCCGTCGATGATGCCGCGCAGCTGCGCCGCCTCGTCCTCCAGCAAAGCCGCGGCCTGATCGCCATAGACGGTTGCGGCCGGCACGTGCGCGGCCTGCGGATCGCCGGTGTTCTCCACGAGTTCCGTGACGAACCGTGCGCTGCGGTCCTGGATCACCTCGGCGCCTGCGCCTGCGGCCCACGCCTGGTACTCCTGCGCCGCCACGGCGCGAGCCTCTCGGCCCAAAGGTGCCGACACCTCACCGCGGAAAGCCACCTCGTACGGATTGTCGACGTCCCGGATCAGGACGGCGTACGAGAGTCCGGGCAGCGCCGTGGCGGCCTCCTGTGCCTGCTCCAAAGCGCGCTGGAATGCCGGGTCCGACAGTGCCAGAAGGCGGGTGAGGTCCTGGCCCTCCACCTGCCATTGCGGTACCTCGATCCCAAAGCGCTCCTTGAGCTGATCGCGCATGTGCTCCAGCGTCATGGCCGCATACGGGTCGCCGTGCGCCGCCCACTCGGCGGCCGCCTGCCAACTCCGCGCGATGCGCTGCGCATCGGGGTCGCGCCAGAACCGTTCCTGATGTGCCGCTCTCAGCAATGGCTCGGCCGCGGCGCGCTCAGCCTGCAACCGCTCCAGCGCCGCACGGGCTCGCTCCTCGTCGGCCTCGCGGGCGAGACGCATGCGTTCCTCGCGGGCCTCGATCGCCATCTCCGCCGCCAGCGCCGCAAGGGTGACAAAGAGCCGGATGGACTCGGCCATTGCCTCCGAGATTGCGTCGTAGACCTCGCGTGTTGAGTCGTCATACTGGGCCATTTGTTCCCCTCTGCTGGCAGCGTGGACCGCCTTATCGGTCGCGGTCGGGACCTTGGACCTGCGGTCCGTTCTCCGGTCCGGGCCTCTCAACCTGGCCTCCGGGCCGGCGGATTGATCCGGGGCCGGACGCGAGCCATTCGCGCGAGTGTTGCAGTCGTGCCAGATCGCCCTGGGCACTGCGCGCGATCTCAGCCGCCTGCTGCCGTTCCTGCCGGGCTTTGTGCAGATCGTGGAGCGCGCGCATCGTGTTGCGCATCGCCTGGAGCATGAGCGCCTGACCGAGCGCGCTCGCCGCGTTCGAGCGGGAATACCGTGCTGCCATTGCTGCCCCTCTCAGTTGGCCGGGAGGTACTGCCATAGGTCGATGACGGTCCTCATGACTGCGCTGTGCCGACCGTGCCAGTACATCGGCTGCCTTCGCCAGAGGGCCCGGTCGTTCCTCCAGGCGGGCACTGAGAACCGCCATGACTCCGGCTGCGTCGTAGGCGGCCTGCGACCACCGAACGACGTCATCCGTGGGCACTTGAGCAAGCCGCGCACGTACCTCGCTGATCTGCTGGGCTGCCATCTCCCACGCGGTCTCATCCCGGAGCAGATCGTTCGGTGCCCCGCGTTCTGTCAGGGCATCCGATCGTTCGCTCCATACGGCTACGGCGTCCGCCGGATCGGTGTCCGGCCATTGCTGCCGCAGTTGGGTCAAGGTGAGGTCCCGGGCGAGCTTTCCGCCGGGGAACCACAGGGGTGGATGATCTCCTGCCTTGATGTGCAGCGCGACCGAATAGCCAACGACTTCCGAGCGGCCGCCCTTCGCGTAGCGGGGCCGGGCAATGACGCCACTGGCTCGCAGATTTCGAACGAACTCGGCTTCGCTCCGGGAGGTGGCCCCGGCCGCCCGCACGCGACGGGCCAGGGTGTGGCGCTCCGGTTCGAAATGCCCTCGGCGGGCCGCCGCTTCCTGCTCTCCGCGCTTGATTCCCGGAGTACTACGGCCTCGCCTGCCCTCAACGACGCTCAGGCCCATGTCCAGCTCGATGGCGGCACAGATCTGTTGGCTGCGCGGGTGGTCGCGGAAGACGTCGGCCTTGCTGCCGTCTTCGCGCACCAGGTCGACCACGAGATGGATATGGTCGTTCCCCTTCGTGCTCGTGCCGTGGTGCACAGCAATCCACCGGCACGGCGCCTTACCGTCGCGGTTAGCGAATCCCATGTCTTCGACCATGCGGCCGGCGACGGTGGCCCATTGCTCGTCTGTGAGGGGTCCGTCGTCCGACCGGAGACTGATCGAGCAGTGCCAGACGTGGCCGTCCTTGACCGTGGTGCCGAACAGTGCGTGTGGGCTGTCCAGGTCAGCCGCGACCGCAGCCAGTTGGGGGGATCCGCCCTCGAACCGGGGCTCTCCCTCGGCCGTGAATCCCTCATACGCGGCGACGATCCGCGGATCCGTATGTTCGTTCGCCCGGCCCGGCCCGAACAGATACCGCACCAATCCGGCGGTATCAGTTCCGCGCGTGATGTTGGGCATCATGCGGCGTACTTCGCAGCCATCTCCTCGACACGCTCAATCGTGCCCGGCAGCCGGTCCAGTACCGCCCTGAGCTGGTCTGGGGAGAACTCGGCATCGGCGTTCAGCGCCCGAGCAATCTGATTAAGGTTGTTGGCCATGTTGGCCAACAGACGGCGAACCGCCATGACCTCCATGTACATCGCATCCCGCTCGGTCCGGGTGAGCGGCGGAACACCGGTCGCAGCCTCTACAAGGGTCCGCGGCACGCTCACTCCGAGGGCGATGGCGCGCCCGCGCACAAGCTGAGCTTCCTTGTCACTCATCAGCACCTTGGTGACGTGCTGGCGCTTCCCCTCCTCGACCCGCTTCAACTTCTTTCCGGGAAATGCTGCCCGACGGGGCGTCAACTCCTCGTCCACGCTTCTCTTCCTCCCAGCGAAGCGACCCCGGACACCGGGGATCACACGTCAGTGTGCCACCCCTCGCCGACGGCAGGCGAGGGGAAAAGCCAGTTTGGGTTACCCAAACTGCTAGCTTGCTCACTGGGTGCCGGGCAGAGGGTGAGCAAGCTAGTGGCTGAGCCACAGTCGGTCCGCGCGTCGACCGTAGCCGTCGAATCGCCTGGCGTAGCACACGCGTTGACGTGATGTCGCTAGGCTGCGGGGCATGGCGAACACACCTGATCTCGAAACCACGCTCAAGGCCGCTCAGAGACTGTTGGACCAGCGGCTGACAGTTGTGGAGAGCCACAAGCGCAATCTGGATGCGGAGGAGGCGGCCCGAGCGGCGCTCATCGAGCGCGAGCATGAGACGGCCCGCACGTGGGCTGACCTTCTGGCCGCCGGGTGGAGCGCGGAGGAGCTCGGGCGGTTGGGCTTCAAGGCACCTGCGGTCAAGGCGCCCAAGCGAGCGCGGCGTACTCGCCGCGAAGAGCCTGCAAAGGCGACTGGCTCCGCGCCCGTGGTGCCTCCGCAGGCTTCGGAGTCTCCAACCCCGCAGCATTCCGCGGGCGTCTGACGACCAGCATCCGGCGGGGCCAGGCCGCATGCGCGGCCGGGCCCCGCCCGTCTGTCGTTTAGTTCCCCGCCGCCCCGGCTTCGCCGTCGGTGGGGGTACGGATCCGGTGACCGGCTTAGGTGGCCTCGCCGTCGCCGTCCGACCCGTATGCCCAACCCCGTAAGACGTCTGGCTGCGAGGGAGAGGTGGGGGGCGGAGGTTAGCCGACGGCACGTGCGCCGAAGTGGGCGGAGACCGTACCCCCGCCTTCAACCCTACGGCGCGCGAGGCGACCGCATCGCCTGTCTGGGGCTGAGGGGGATCTGGCCGCTGCCGCGCGGTGGCTGAGCCCGTCGTGGGCGCTCCGCTCAGGGCGCCAGTATGGGGGCTGGCCGTTCGGCTTCCGGGTGGGACTGGGCTAGCGGTCCAGCCCGTTGCTGTGGCTCCGATCGTGTTCGCTACCCCTGCCCCCGCCCGCCCCTTCCTGTGACCACCCGGACCGCTCGGCACGAGTGGCGGGCCCGAATCCAAGTCCGCCTAGCCGGAGGACGTTTCGGAGCTCCTCATCAGGCTCCGAGCCGTCTACAGCCGCTGTCAGCATCGGCACCGCGAGACTGTCGACGGATGCCAGCCGCTCCACCCAGTCGGCTGCCTGAATGGCCGCCACGTCCGCTCGGTCCTGCTGGAACCGTGCCTGTGTTTCCCGGTTCCACGGCTCCCTCCGGATCTCCTCGACCCGTGCACTCATCGCGATGGGAGGAGTCCATGAGCCGTCGGCCTGACGACGAGTGCTGGCGAGCACCCCGGATCGTCCCACGGCGTGCAAGGCTCGCACCGTTCCCCGCACTTGTGCGGCATCTAGGATTCTGGGGGTGCCATCGATGACGGACCTTTGAAGTTCAAGCGGGATCAGGAGGCTGTAGCCCGTGCCGTCGGTCATCGCCTGGTAGTGCCGATGCATCACGCCAAGCTCGGACCGGGCCGGGTGTACGGCCATGTAGGCCATCTCCGCCTCGTACCCCTCTGCGCGGAAGTAGTCGAGTCGCTCGAACGTGGCTTCAGGGTGTGTGTACGGGCCGACGAGGACAAGGTCTTGCTTGGCCTGGCGGACCTCTTCCAGCATCCGGGCGACCAGGATGCGGTAGTCAGGGGCGACAAGACGGGCAGCCGCGAGTCCGCCATGGACGCGTGCGTACGGCTCAAAGCGCGGGTGCAGCGCCATGATGTCGTCGCCGTCGAGCCGTACCGCCTCGGTCATGTTCAGCTGCCGCTGAACCAGCGGCAGGGCCGTGCTCTTTCCCGACCCTTGGGGACCCCCCAGGATGAGCACGCGAGGATGCTCGCGCGCGGGTCTGTCGAGCATCGGCGTGATGGCGTCTGCATACAGCGTGTCCAGCTCGGCATCCGACAGAATCCGTCCCGGTTCACTCACTGGGCACCGGCCCGAAGAGCGGCGAGCAAGCCGGGGAACTCCGCGAGGATCTGCCGGACTCGCGTGCGGTCCTCATCGCTGAGTGTCTGTTGTTCTGCCACGAGTCTGCGACGCCGTTCCTTGAGGTCGGCGGCCTGCTGCTCGTGTGCAATGGAAGCGATACGGGCGCTGTAGGCCGCGATGACAGCCCGGTGCAGCTGGCGGGCGTGGCCGTACTCGGCCAGAGCTTCGGTGTATGGATCGGTGGTCATGCCCCTGGCCTGCCCGGGTGCGAACCCCCGCAACCGGCCGCCGACGGCGTGATCCGACTCCTAGACTGACGGATCGTGCGCGGCAGTTGCGCGACACAAGCGCGCATCCGCGCCTCATTAAGGGAGGTTTTCATGGTGACGGGATTGCCAGCCACAGGGTGGCACAAGAGCTCGTACAGCGACGATTTCGACAACGCGTGTGTCGAGGTGTCACGCCGAATCGTCGACGGTGTGACCGTACGTGATTCCAAGGATCTCGACCGCCCGGGCCTGGCGGTCAGCTCCGGGGCCTGGACGGGCTTCCTCACGGCGCTCGGCTCGCGCTAGCCGAGGTCTCCGGAGCTCCAACCTTACGAAGGCCGCGAGTATCGCCTCGCTCACTGCAACTAGGCCTCGCCCAGCCCTGCGGACACCGATTCGGAGAGGGGTGCGCGTAGGTCCCAGTCGGTGGAGCCGGTCTCAGGGTCGGGCAGTCCAGCGAGGCGGGCGCGGGTGATGGTTTGTCGCGGTTGCCCATGCGCCTGCTCCAGGCGGTGAGCCGCTCCTGTTGCTGGCGGGTGAGGTCGTCCGACGGTTGGTCATCGGTGAGTGTCCTCGGTGGCACCGGCGATGAGGGCGTCGCGGAGGCGGCGGCCGTGGTCGGTGTCGGGGATTGTGATCAGTTCATCGGGTCAACAATCTTTGACGCCTAATCGGGGCGACGGGGTGTTTACCGATCCTGTGCCGGAGTCGGTAAACTTGGTGGAGACAGGCACAGTTACCCAACGTGATGGTCTGGCCCGGGGCGTGACGGGCCGTCGGCGACCGGGAGGGCACCACACCCATGGCGGTGCAGCAGCACTTCATCATCACCCTGGCCTCGGCGCAGGGGCCGCAGACCTTCGAGGGCCTGATCACCCCCGCCCCGCACCACACCCGGCAGCAGGTCTTCCAGACGGTCCGCGACTCGGTCACCCGCACCCAGGACGGGGCGGACGGCGCGGTGGTGTTCTTCGACCTGGCCCCCAACACCCTCGGCACCGGTGCGGCATGACCGCCGTGGCGACCGGACTTCCCGACGCATCGGGCTACACCCTGCTGCCTGGCGGCCGGGTCCTGCACCCCGACGGGTACACCGTGGCGGCCGCCACGGCAGCGCTCGGGGCCTCGGGCGTCCCGGCCAACACCACCCGGGGCCGCTTCTCGCGGATGGGCGCGTTCGTCACCTGGTGCCGGGAGAACGGGCGGCTCCACTCCGATGCGGGGGCGCTTGCCGACTACGCCGCCCACCTGGCCGCGCTGCACCACCCGGCCGAGACGATCACCACCTATGTCTCCACGATCATCGGGCAGCTGGCGGCCGCCCGGCCCGCGGTGCTGGTGTTGCCCTCCGAACTGGTCCTGATCCGGGGCATCGTGGCGGCCCGCGCCCATGCGGAGGCCCAGGACGACGACGGACAGGGCGACGCCCTCCAGGCGGCCGAGTGCAGCCGTGCGGACCTGCTCGCGATGCTCGCCACCCTCGACCGCACGACCGTGGCCGGCGTGCGCGACGCGCTCGCCCTGATCCTGGCCTGGCACATGGCCGGACGCGCCTCGGAGCCCGGCACCCTGCGGCTGCGCGACGTCGCGGAGGTGACGGTGGAGTACCCGGACCCGGACGGCGGCGCCCCGCTCACAGTCGCCGGGCTCACCCTCACGCTGCGGCTGTCCAAGACCAACCCGTACGGGCTGACGGCCGACCGTATCCAGCTGCTCGAAAGCGGCGACGCGGCCTGCCCGGTGGCGGCCTGGCGGGCCTGGGCGGCGGTCCTGGACGCGAACCGCATCACCAGCGGGCCGCTGCTGCGCCGGGTCCGCCACAACCGCATCACCACGGCCGGACGGCCTCCGAAGGACCCGGCCCGGGCCGGGGGCTTCGGGGACCGCGCGGTACGGAACCTGATCGCGCGCTGCGCCCGGATCGCCCGCCTGGTGCGGGCCCTGGAACCGGCGGAAGTCGAGCTGCTGTCGACCCGGGTGGAGCGCGAGCATCTCGCCACCGTGGAGGACCCGGCCGCACGGGACGCACACCGGGCCGAACTCCGGTTGCGGCGGCGGGCTCTGCGCCGGACGCTGCCGCGCTGGTCGGGGCACTCGATGCGGCGCGGCCGCGTGCGGCACCTCCAGCACACCGGCGCCCCGGTCCACATCATCGAGCGGCAGTGCCGCTACGCGCGGGGCTCGCGCGCGCTCGCCCGCTACCTCGACCCGCTGATTGCCTGGGCCGACCACCCCGACCGGCCCGGCCGGACCGCCCCATCCGGCCCGCGCATCGTCCACACCCGGACCTGACGTCGGGCGCGGTGCCAGTGCCGGGCGACTGCCTACCCCAGCTGGGCGCGGCACAACGCCGTCACGGACGGATCGGTGACCCCCGCCGACCAGTCACAGACCTGCCCGGGCGCCGGGTACCCGGGGTACCCACTGGCCGTGCGGGCGGGCCGGATGGGGCGCCGGGGCCACCGGCCGGGCCCGGGGGCGGGCCCTCGGGTGACGATCACCGCCGTTTGCGGCTGGTGACACTTCTGGCACCCCAGGGGGATGGTCTGCCTCTGACTGTCGGTGGCTCTGCCATGAGCCTTGTCAGTGGGTAGCTGGGCCGGGTGCTCCTCCGCCGGTTCCGCAGCCGAAGCAAGGACGGCAGGAAGTAGGAGTCCGGGCGGCGCCGGTCCGCACCACCCCGATGCGGGGCGTCCGGCGGGCTCAAAGACCGGTGCCCGGAGATTCCGCTTAGCGCTGTCCCGGGCGGCCACCGCCCCCGGCCGGGCCTGCGCCGCAGCGCCCACGCTCACTCCGACCGCCCCGGATCGGAGGCGCCAATGTGACCAAGACCACACCGGCCGGACCCGTCCCGCACGCCCCGGACCGGCTGTTTCGCCTGGTCCGGGCCCTGTCTAGTCGCCGGAGCCTCCAACCATCGGCCTGTCGACCGGGCCAGCACCGGCCCCCGGGAGCACCACGCGCCAGCCCTCGGCTCCTTCCATACCCGCTTCGGCGAGAGGATTCCGGACGCCGCCGCTGGGCACCGCCGCCAGACGCAAAGCTTCACCCCGGGCATAGGCCCATTCCTCAGGGCGGACGGGCGCGCCCCTGCCAGGCGACGGACAGCACGCTCCCGTCCCAGCACCCCGAAATCGCTCCCACCGTCCTCACGCGTCGGCGGCCGTGTTTTCTGTTTCGGGGTGTGGGCTGCGGTTCGCGTTTCGGTCCGGCGGGGTGGATTTCGGGGAGCGGGGCCGGCGCTTCGAGCGCAGCCGCTTCGGCTTCGGGGACGAGGGTCGGCGCTTCGGGGACAGCCGCTTCGGCTTCGGGAGCGGGGGCCCGCGCTTCGAGCGCAGTTGCTTCGGCTTCGGGGACAGCTGATCCGGTTTCGGGAGCGGCCTGGTTCCCGTCCCGCCGCGGTCCCGTATCGAGACCCGGGTCAGGCCGGCGAGACCGATACCGGGTCTCACCCGGCTCCGACTAGACCGGTCCGGGGGACTCTGCTTCAGCGACCTGAAGCCGTAGTTCGGGGACACGGTGGTGTCCTTCAAGGACACGTTCAGGGACACGGCGCAGTTGATCAAGGACAGTGCGTCCCCGCGACAGCCCGCCTGGCGGCACGACGACACGACTGTGCCGTCACGGGAGACCGTGACGGTGTGACGGCACGGTGTCCCGGTGTGCCGTGTCGGCGTCTCGGCACACGAGTTCGTCGCTCTCTGTGACCGGCACAAGTTTCGTGGACCAGTCGGGTCGTCCGTTCCGCGAGGGTCGTTCCGACGGTTCCGGGAGTCGTTCCGACGGTTCCGCCAGTCGTTCCGCGAGGGTCGTTCCGACGGTTCCGCCAGTCGTTCCGCCAGTCGTTCCGCGAGTCGGGTCGCCAGTTCCGCGAGCCGTTCCGCGAGGGTCGGTCCGACCGTTCCGCGGACCGTGAACGCGAGGCTCGCGAACCCTCGTGAACCGTGGACCGTGAACGCGGAGTTCACGCTCACGGTCCACGAGCCACGGACCGGTGAGCGCGCTCACGGACCGGTGGACCGTGTACCGGTACACGGTCCGTACCGATGAGCGAGCTCACCGGTAAATGTGTTTGTACAGGGGTCGTATCGGTACGACGTGCCCTACCGGTACGGCCCCTGTACAGGGGCCGTACAGCCTGCCCATAGAGGGGGCCGTACGGCTCCCTACCGGAAGGGGGCATACGCGATTCGAACTGCCGGAATCCAGTTCCCGACTGGGCGGGAAGCGGTTCCCCTGTACGGCGTCAGTAGCCGTACACCCCTTTGCGCCCAAGCCTCGACGGTCCCCGTACGCGCGGACGTGCCGATTCTGTCGTGTCCGTCCGTCGAGCCACGTACCGGTGAGCTCGCTCATCGGTACGGACCGTGTACCGGTACACGGTCCACCGGTCCGTGAGCGCGCTCACCGGTCCGTGGCTCGTGGACCGTGAGCGTGAACTCCGCGTTCACGGTCCACGGTTCACGAGGGTTCGCGAGCCTCGCGTTCACGGTCCGCGGAACGGTCGGACCGACCCTCGCGGAACGGCTCGCGGAACTGGCGACCCGACTCGCGGAACGACTGGCGGAACGACTGGCGGAACCGTCGGAACGACCCTCGCGGAACGACTGGCGGAACCGTCGGAACGACTCCCGGAACCGTCGGAACGACCCTCGCGGAACGGACGACCCGACTGGTCCACGAAACTTGTGCCGGTCACAGAGAGCGACGAACTCGTGTGCCGAGACGCCGACACGGCACACCGGGACACCGTGCCGTCACACCGTCACGGTCTCCCGTGACGGCACAGTCGTGTCGTCGTGCCGCCAGGCGGGCTGTCGCGGGGACGCACTGTCCTTGATCAACTGCGCCGTGTCCCTGAACGTGTCCTTGAAGGACACCACCGTGTCCCCGAACTACGGCTTCAGGTCGCTGAAGCAGAGTCCCCCGGACCGGTCTAGTCGGAGCCGGGTGAGACCCGGTATCGGTCTCGCCGGCCTGACCCGGGTCTCGATACGGGACCGCGGCGGGACGGGAACCAGGCCGCTCCCGAAACCGGATCAGCTGTCCCCGAAGCCGAAGCAACTGCGCTCGAAGCGCGGGCCCCCGCTCCCGAAGCCGAAGCGGCTGTCCCCGAAGCGCCGACCCTCGTCCCCGAAGCCGAAGCGGCTGCGCTCGAAGCGCCGGCCCCGCTCCCCGAAATCCACCCCGCCGGACCGAAACAGAATTGAGCACCCTTGAAATAGGGAGGCGCAAATTTAAATTTACAATTCGAGATCCAGAGGGAGTTCCGCAGTCGCACGACTCGGAATTTTCGAAAATTCCCCCACCCGGCATTGCCTGAAAATAGCCGGGCCAACGAGGGCCCATTTCGGCGCTCGCCAAATTGCCCATCTCGTGTATCATGAGCCTGAGTGCCAATTCTGAAAAGTTTGGCGCCCATTGGGTCCACAAAGATGTGGGCCCCACGCCTCTAATGGATCGAGATCGTGGGGCCCAGAGTCGGACCTGGATGGGCTCGACCGTGTGCGCGGTCGGGCCCATCTTCGCTGCTAGAGCAGCTTCCAGAGCTTGTACATCCAGTACGCGGCCTGGCTGGCGCGCGCAATCAGCATGAACGTCTGGACGGCTAACTCCCGCTTGCTCAGGCCCGGCTTGGCTTCCTCGTCGAGGTTCCTGCCGGACACTGGATCACCTCCTTCCTGATAGATCTGCTGGCGCCCACGAAATTGCTGAGTGGGATGTTCTGACAGTAGCAGCACTCCCCCTCACGGAAAGGGAATCATTCAGCGCCGGGTTCGGGCAGTGAGAGATGGACCAGGGTCCCGAGAGGACCTCGATAAAGGCAACCGGAGATAGTTCTTCATTGCTCGCGGTCACACACCCGATTCCGCTTCGGTCGGAGTGGGCACCGCGCATCGAGCGGGGCTCTCCCTCTCTTCTCGGGGGCAGGTGGCCCGCTGGCGCCCGATGCCGACGGTAAGAGGCGGCGGCCATCACGGTCTGCCAACAATCCGCGGAGCGACCGGTCTCCGCTACAGGTCCGTCTGCGTGTCAATACGAGAACCGGGCCGTCAGGAGCGGGCTGCTACCCCAGGAGGGCCTGGCACAGTGCCGTCACCGAGAGATCGGTAACCCCCTGCGACCAGTCACAGACCTGCCCAGGCGCCGGGCACCCCGGGTACCCGCTGCCGTGGGGGGTGGGTGGGGTGGTGTGCCGGGCCCGGTGACGGGGCCTCGGGTGCCTGGCCGTGCCGTCGGGTCACTGCGGCAGGGGGTTGAGCTCCTGAAACGCGCTTCGGGCGTGCCTTACGGGCCCGATACAGCGCCCGGAGGCAGGGAGCTGACCAGCACGTTTACCGGATCAAGATCCACTGATTGCCCGTCTGTCCCGTATCTCGGTCAGCCCCGTGAACCGTCCGCGCGTAGAGGATCAGTCGACGGTCAGGGTCCGACGTGGGGCGGTGGTGACCAGCCGGATCCAGGACTGGGCCAGTTGTACGGCTGCGGCCTGGCGCGTCGGGCAGAGGTCGCGCCCCGCGGCCGCGGAGTTGGCCAGGCGGCCGCGCCAGCCGTTGCGGCCGGACGGGGAGGTGCCACCGTAGGACGGCTCCACGTAGCCGAGCACCGTCTCTCCGCTCCGCAGGATCCATCGGTGGTTCTCGCGCCATTCCGGGTGCCGGACCAGCTCCGCCGCGTCCGCAACCGCCGCGGCCTTCTTGGCGGAGAGCTTCTGCGGGCGGGCCTCGAATCCCTCTGCTCGGGGCTTCGCCGGGGCGGTTCGTTGCTCCGTCCGCGAATCGTCACGTGTCGTTTGGCGGGCCCGCTCCGGGTGGCTCTGGGGCTCGCTGGCGGGGGCGGCCAGGTCAACGGCGGTCACGCTCGGCGCCGCGGCGGCCGGCAGGCCGTGTACGGCCTGTGCTGCGGGGGCGGCCCGGTACGTACGGGCGGCCAGGACGAGCGGCACCCGGGCCACCTCACCGAGATCGAAGTCGTCGGCGGGCAGGCCCGCGGTCAGGGCGAGGGCCAGCCGGCGGGCCGCGCTGGCCAACTGGTCGGCGAGCTGGACGGCGGGGACATCGGCGTACTCCGCCAGCAACTGCTCTTCGGCTGCCGGGTCCTGGCGGTGCTCGTCGCGGCTGCGCTGGCGGGACCGGTAGGCCTTTGCCTGGCAGGCGCGTGAGCAGTAGCGCCGGGCCCGCGGGCCGCGCTGGGCGGGCAGATCGGTGCCACAGACCGGGCAGGTACCCACCCGGACCACCCCCTCTATCGTCACGTGACGTTTACGGAGCACTCTAGCGGCGCCCCGCCCAATCGTCACGTGACGGTTAGGTGTCACACCGTCGCTCAGAACAAGGTCGGCTCCTCCACCGTGGTGACCTCGTCGGGCAGTTCGTCCTGATAGGCGGAAGCGTCCCGCATCGGAACGCGGGCCATGCTGCCGGGGCAGAGCTGGAAACTACGGGGCTCGCGCTTGTGATCGTGCACGCTGACCATCCCGAGTGCGGTGGTCGGAGCTCCGCCGTACACCCCCCGGCACACCGGGCACTCGACCCTCGGATACGTCGCCATGGCCCCAGTTTCACACTGCGACACCCAGTCAGGGGCTGCTGGGCCACGATCAGTTGCCTTGGCGGCGGGCACGCTTTTCGGCACGGGCCCTCTCAACGGCGGCGGCGTGCCGTGATTCTGCGGTGTCCAGCCGTAGGGGTCGCTCGATCCTGCGCGCCGGCGTCTCGGGTGCGGGCTGCTGGGCCTGGGGCTGGGTGTAGCGGGCCAGGTTCCAGCGGGCGAACTTCTCGGCCCGCTCGGCCTCGGCAGCGGCCAGGGCGGCCTCCCGGCGGTGGGCTTCTTCGCGCTGGGCCTCCTGCTTGCGCAGGAACTCGGCCCGCCTGTCGGCCTCCTGGGCCGGGGAGGCCGACCGGGCGAGGATGCGGCGACGCTCGGCCGGGGTGGCGTCGTCCCACTCGGTGACATGGTCGGCCTGCAACCGGTCACCGTGCCGGGGCCGGTAGTGGTGTTTGTCGCGGCGATCATTGATCAGGCGCCACAGTCGCCACCCGGCCAGGCGTCCCAGGTCCTCGGCGTCGCCCAGGTTGGCCGACAGAAGCTCGACGAGCTCGGACTCGGTGGACCGGGGCAGCGCGATCATGATCGTGCGGTGCAGATCACCCCAGGCGGAACCCCCGAGGGACTCAGTGCGCCGCTGCCGCACGTTGCGGTGCTGGGAGGGCAAAAGGGGGTCCGGTTGTGGCCCAGTTGGCTGCGCCAGGCATGCCAGGACCGCCTCAGGACCCGGTCAGCGGCCATGCCAGGGTCGTCACCTCCGCCGTATGCGGCGTCTCTTGCAGGCGCCGCCGTAGGCGTCCGGTTTTGTTTTTCCATCCCTTCCGAGGAGCCCAGCCGTCCGCAGACAACAGACCAGATAGTGGAATCCCGGCCTTCATTTTCCGTACCGATGAGTTGACGGGCCGTCCGTTGCGGGACACCCGGCGGCTCCCGTGGGTGTCCGGCCCGACGCCGCCATACCGCCTTGCAAGCAAGGGGAGTTGGGCCGCGCGGGGGTGGATCAGGAGGGGCTGCGGGCGGTCGGAGCGCGGCCGTTGGAGCTGCCGGGCATCCCGGCCGGGCTTGCCCGGCCTTGCTGTGGTTCAACGCTCCTGCACCCGTACACGCCCGGCGCCCGCCGGCGCCCGGACTGGCCGCCTGCGGCCGGGCCGGGCGCCGGCGGTGAACGCGCCGGGCAACGGGAGCGCCGCCCCAACGGGGCGTCCTTTGGCGCGCGACGGCCGGCGGCCGGGCCCGGGTGGTGGGCCGGTCCCCTGGGCGGCGGGGGTTTGTGGGACATCGCCGCATGCGGCTGTCCTTTACCGCACCTGGCGGCCCGTCTGTGGCGGGCCGTGAGGGTGGGGGTGGTGGGGTGCCGGGCCCGTTGCCGAGCCCGGCACCAGCGGGTGTTACAGCCTGGGGAACAGTGCCCGTGCTGCCATCGGGTGCAGGTGGAGCCTGCGGAGGAAGTCGGCTTGGAACGCGCTGCGGGCTGCGATCTCGTCCACGCGCATGTCCCCCACTCCCTTCTTGGTCTTCACGATGACTCCGTCGATGATGCTGATTCCCGCGCCTCCGAGATCGGAGAACACGTTGATGCGGAGATGCAGGTAGACCTGCCCTTCGTGCTCGGTGATGGTGATCGCGTAGGCCAGATCGGCCAAGGGGTAGACGTGCGTGGCGCGGGACCGGGCGAGCGGCCCGCCGTCCAGGATTTCGGGGCGCAGCGCCCGGAGGTAGTGGGCGAGCGTCGCGCGGGTGGTGGCGCGGAGCGGTACATCGATGCTTTCGGGGTCGAACTCCTCCCGGATGGCGGGCCGCTGCCACACCCCGGACTCGCCGGTGGCGCATGCACGGATGATCTCGTCGTACAGCCTCCGCAGCTTGCGATGGATGTAGACGATATCGGCGTGGAATTCGGGGTTGGCAAGGCTCTCCCACCCCTGCGGCAACAGGAACTGTGCCGTGGCCGTGGCCATGGGGGTGGAGAGCGCCGGAACGGGTTCGAGCACCCGCAGGGCGTCACGGTCCACCACGTCCGCGCTCATCAGGGCGCCAAGGACGGACGCTTCCTCGACGATCCGGCGGGCCCGGACTGCGGACAGCCCCCCGACCCGTGTGGCCCGCTCCTCGACTTCCGCACGCTCCTTGTGTGTCCGCCCCACGAAGTGGGCGTGAAACCGCTTCTCGCCCTGGATGGATTCGCGGTCCAGGGTGTTGGGGTCGTAGCTCCACGAGACCACGGGGCTGAGCTCGTAGGCGCGGCAGTGCTCGGCGAAGCACGCCGCGACCACTCCGAGCGCCGTACCGAACTCGGGTGCGTGGTCGTGCAGTCCGGGCCGGTGCGTGGTCCCGGCGGACATGAGCATGAGCTCATAGAGGGCGTGCGGCGACCGCTTGTCGGTCAGCGCGTACCCCTCGTCGGGGGAGACGTTGATGTGCGCGTGGACCTTGGTCCACCCGTAGACGTCGCTCACGGTCCCCATCCGCTGGACTCCGCTCACGTAGCCCGGGTAGCCCTTGGCGGCAAGCGAGTCAACGACGCGGACATCCTGGCGTCGGCCTTCGAGTGCCGACGGCAGCAACTGGGTCATCGGGTTTCCTTCCCTCGGTGGTGTTGGTCGCCGGTCGGGTGTGCCGCCCTTCCGACATCACTAACTTTACAGCAGTTCAGCTCATTTCTCTACGTGAAATCGCAGATCAGGCAGGGTTTTTGATGCCCTTTCATCAAAGGTGCCCCGCTGTTGACGGTTACGGGTGGGGGTCGGCGCACGGGCCTTGGGCGGTGGGTGTCCACGGTTCGGGCCGCCCCGGACGACACGCTGCCCGGCCACGACGATGCCGGTACCGAGCGGCGCGACCACACCGGGCCGGGCCACATCGCGGCAGCTGCCAGATCCCCGCCCGCCACGGCCGGGCGGCAGGTCGCCTCACGCACCGTTCGGGTCGACGGCGGGGGCACGGCGCCCCGCCCACCACCTAGCCGGGAGCGCGATCCGTCATCGGCCCCGGCTCCCCCCTCCTTCGCCGCCAGACTGTTTGATGCGCCCCGACCGGCTGCGGCCGCCGACGGTCAGGCTACGGAGGCTTACGGATCTTGGGCGCCCCAACAGCGGTCCGTGGGTGTCGGCGTGGCCTGAGGGGTATCCGGTCGTGAGCCGCGAGTTCGCGGTTCGTGGCGGCCGGGAATCAGGGAGCTCGGCGCTGCGGCCGGCCTGTCCCCTACATCGAGGGCCTCAACGCCCCGCCAGCCGAGGTCGCCGGGAAGTTGCTGGCCCGTGCCGCGGCCGAGCCCGGACCGACGGCGGCGACACCTACACCGCCACCACCACAGACCTCGAAGTCGAGGACGTCGCGCGACCGGCGGCTATCCCGCGCCGTCCAAGATCACCACGGGTGATCTTTCCCTGACGCACTGTCAGTGGGGGCTGCTTCCATGGGTGGTTGCGCGGGGAGCGTGCTGGCGAAATGTGGAGGGGAACCGTGAGGACGACATGGGTCAGGCCGTACATGAAGGCGGACGGCACGGAGGTTCGCGGGCACATACGCCGATTACCGGATTTCGCGGGGGCTGCGGGCGGTGGCCTGCTGCTGGCAATCGCCGTGGTGCTGATCGTGGGGTTCGGCGGGCACGCCAGGCCGGACGCGGGGCCCGGTAGCGGGGCCTCTCCGGGGGCGGGGCTCTCGTACAAGCCGGAGAACGCGACGGTGTACCCGATCAAGTGGCCTGCCTGGGACAAGCAGCAGCGGGACTCCCAGAAGCCCCGCCCCGGTGCGACCTATCCGATCCCGTGGGCCACGGGCAGGGCGTGGTGAGCCGACGCCCGGCCGCCCGGCGGCGGCCTCCGGCGAGGCGACGGCCGGTTCGGCGCCGCACCCCGGTGCGGCGGGGCCGGTCGCGGCGCCAGCAGCGCCAGGACACGCAGCTGCTCGTGTTCGGGGTCGTCGCCGCGGCGGCGCTGGGCCTGGCCGTGATGGTGCTGCGGTGGCTGGCCGCCCACTGGTGGGTGCTCCTCATCGGCCTTGCCCTCGCCGTGGCCGCGGGCGGGGCCTGGCTGTATCAGCGCGGCCAGCGTGCACGGTGGGAGCAGGTGCGGGCCCAGGGCCTGCGCTATGCCATGTCCCAGCTCGACGCGCTGGGCCACCGGGAGTTCGAGCACGCCGTACGGGACCTGATGCGCCGCGACGGCTGCACGGACGCCCGCCAGGTCGGCGGCGCCGGCGACAACGGCGCGGATGTGAAGGCAACCGACCCTGCCGGGCGGCGCTGGGTCATCCAATGCAAACACCGCCGCGACGGCGACCGGGGAAGCGCCGTGGGGACCCCGGACCTGCACGTCATCAACGGCACGGCCCGGCAGCTACACGGCGCCGACATCGTGGTCATGGTGACCAACGGCAGGTTCTCCTCGAAGTGCGCGCCGCTGGCTCGTTCCCAGCACATCCACCTCGTGGACCGCCGGGTCCTGGGGGAATGGGCCTCGGGCGGCCGGCCGATATGGGAGCTGCTGCGTGTACTCCCGCCGCCGCGGCGCCCCTCGGCAATGTCCTGATCCTCCAGCACCCAGCAGTGGCCCGGCCCGAGCGGGCTGCTCACAGGAAGAGTCTGCGCCGCGGCGCGGCACCCCGGTGCGGCGTCGACGTGCTCGCGGCGGTTCGACTGCTCGTTGCGGCGGCGGTCGACGCCGACCAGGCGGCAGGGCACATCTGGGGCCGGATCGGCCGTGCCCTTGGGGTCAGTGCGGACACGGCAGCCCGCACGTACCGGCCTGCCCGGCCGGGCAGGAGCTGACCGGCCGGGAGTTGAGCGATGGCGTCCCGCTACGGATCAGTCGGGCAGGGTGGTCTGGCTGGCCTGGGTGAGGAGGCGTTCCCAGGTGCGCGTTGAGCCGCCGTGCTGCTGGGCGAGAGATGCTGCGATGTGGTGGCGGGGGATGTCGCCGGCGGTGCTGAGAGCTGCGGCCGCGGTGTCCAGACGGGGATCGCCCTCGTAGGCGTGTGCTTTGAGCGGGCCTTTTCC
The DNA here is from genome assembly GCF_036231355.1 of Streptomyces sp. NBC_01431. Lineage (NCBI taxonomy): Bacteria > Bacillati > Actinomycetota > Actinomycetes > Kitasatosporales > Streptomycetaceae > Streptomyces > Streptomyces sp. NBC_01431. The sequence goes on along the minus strand of NZ_CP109498.1, from coordinate 31,037 downwards.
TGTGCCGGGTGGGCGTCCGCCACCCTTTCCCTGTCCCGGCGGGTTCTTCAGGCGTTCCTCAATGTCACGGCGGGGCCATACGCGGACGCTGTACAGCGTTTTGCCGGGTGAGAGGTAGCCCTGGGAGGCGTACGAGCGGACGGTGCTGGCCGTGACGCCGAGTACGGCGGCGGTCTCTTCGTCGTTGAGGAGGTCGTCGGGGTGTTCTCCGGCGGGCAGCGCGGGCAGCGGTTGTCCCGCGAGGTAGGCACGGGCTTGGGCGAGGTCGTAAATCAGGACGCGGCTGCGGGGAAAGAGACTTGCCACGCGCTGGCGGAAGGCGGGGGCGTCGCGTCGCCGCCATGTGGCGATGGGGGTGCCGGCCTGCTGGGCGATGTCGGCTTCGTTGATCACTGGCCGGTTGCGGGGAATCACGGTGGTCCTTGGACGGGGGTCGGTTCTTGTGCGGGGCCTTGTAGGCTGGTGGTACTTCCTGACGCGGGCGTTTCGCCTGCATGGATGTTGGTTAAGGGCCGGTGGTGTGCCGGGCTGCTCCGTGTGAGTGGCTCTCCGCCGGCCCTTTCATCTTCATCAGTTCGTCCTTCCAGCGGTGGACTTCCCGCGGGCTGCGGAGCCTGACAACCTCGATGCCCAGGTTGGCGGTCTCGGCTACCTGTTGGGCGTAGCGGGGCCGGTTGTTGCGGTATTTGCGGATGGCAGTGCGCAGCAGTGACCGGCGGCTGAAGAATGCTTTGCTCCAGGTCAGCCGGCGGGCTTGTGCGCTGTCTTCGCGGCCTGTGAGCTGGTTCAGGCTGCGGCGGACGATGCGGTACATGATCAGGGGCAGCGGGAAGTCGAGCCATACGAGCACGTCGGCGCGGTGCCAGACCACATCGGCGAGTTTGGAGAAGTTCCCTTCGACGATCCATGCGTCGTGCTGCGTGATTTCTGCTGCCTGTCGGCGAAACTCCGGTAGCGGCAGCGGGCCGTCAGGCGTGAAGAGAAGGTCATCGAGGTCTGTGTGCGGGTGGCCGAGCTCTGCCGAGAGCCACTTGGCCAGGGTGGATTTTCCGGTCGCGGGCGGTCCGAAGAGTGCGATCTTCCGCATGGATTCCTTGCCTTCATGGGGAGGCGTCCGGGCTGCACCGGCCTGCGGGCCGGCGGTGGCGTCGCTTGCCACCCGGTTTCGCCATCCCAAACCTTACAGCACTCAGACTCGCCGCCGGGATTCGCCCAAGGCCTGCGGCCGGCCGCCTGAGGCGGCTCCTTGGCCTCGCAGAGAGCACCGGGCCTACGCCTTTGATGTCAGTGCCCTTTGGCAACATGATCGCCATGAGCAAAGTAGTCAACTACAGCATGGCGAACCCGGGCCCGATAGCGCGCTTCCTCCCAGCACAGGATCTGAACGCGGAGGAATCACGACGCCTCGGCCTCATGCGAGCGGCGGCGCGGGCGCGCCAGGACGATCTCGATGCCCAGGAGGTGGACTGGGGGCTGTCGGTGCCGGATGCACTGGAGCATCTGGTCGCCGGCCGGGCCGACTCCAGCGCTGACTACGCGGGCGCCGCGTATTACGCGGCGCTTCAGATCGTCATTGATCACAACGCGAGCGACGAGGCCACTCTTGCGAGTTACCGGAGCCCTGCCACCTATTTCTCAGCTCTGGACGATGCGCTGAGCGCCGTGGGTGTGGCGCAGGACCTGTTGCCCTATCAGTACATCTACAGCGGGCCGCCCGCGAACATCGGGTTCTACATTCCCCACCCTTTGGATGGTTCGCCGGAGATCGGGTGTTGGCCGCTGGCTACGGCTGCGCGTGCGGTGGATGCGTACCGGGCAGTCGTGGACCGGATTGACGCCGACATGCGGTATGACCTGGAGGAGTTGATCACGGCTCTGGATGGTTGGTCTTCGGAGTGGGTCGAGGGGCGGGGCGCGTGGTGGTGGGCCGAGGACGGCGCGCTTTTCTTCTCGATCACCGGCTGACCTGGTTGGCCGCGGAGTTCCATCCGTGGCCGGTACCGGGCCGCGGCAGTCCGGCGTTTCGCGCATCCAGGGTCGCGCGCCGGGTGCGGGAAGTGCTGTGCCGTGCTCCTGCGTGGGGGTCTCCTTTGGCCCGGCGCGGGAGTGGACCAGGAAGACGACGCAATACTCCCGGACATCTGTGACCTGTGCGGAGCAGGCGTGCCGGGGCCGTGCCAGGGCGGGACTCTGGGCAGTATTACGACGTAATAACCGTCGATCCGGCGGCTCGCGGTCTGCGCGCCCGGCGCCCGGCGGTCCCCCGGCCGGGGTCCGCTCCATTACGTCGTAATACTCGCCTGGGCCGGGCCGTCGGCGGCGGCCACTCTGGGCGCCAGGGCGCAGTTAGGAGCGGCGCCGGGTGACGGCCTGCCGGTTGTGCTGTTGCAACAGGACCGCCAGTTGGACGAGCACTTCGGGCTCCAGGCCGTTGATCAGTGAACGGGCGATGTCCTCCGCATCTGCACATGGATTGATCTTGAGCGCCGTACGTGCGTCGCCAGGTGTGGGCTGTCCCGCGTTCCGCGGTTCCGGCAGGCTCCCCCCTCTGGTCGGCGTCTCGACTGCTGCGGCTTCCGTCCCGTCGTGCCCGCTGCCCGGCCTGGGGCTGGCCGGGGGGAAGTTCGCAGGGTCGGGAGTGGCGTCCGCTTCCGGCTTGGCCGCGGCACCCGTGCTGTCCGTCCCGGTGCCGCCCTCCCCCGTCACCTGTTCCGCGGCCGCCGCGGTTGCCCTGGCCTTGCGCTTGCTCTTGGCCGCGTCCTCGCGCTCTTCCTTGAGACGCTCCAGCAGTGCGGCCTGCTCAGCCGGGGGCTTTTTGCCGACCGCGCGCAGGAGATCGATCGGTTCCTGGTCCACCCTGGCCTGGAGTTCCTCCGTCAGCCCCAGGAGCGCCAGCCGCTGGGACACCCACCCCTGGGATTTACCGAGGCGCCGGGCCAGCGCGCTCTGCGTCCCGTGGATCGCCATGAGCCGCTGGAGGGCGCGCGCTTCATCCATTTCCGACAGGCTCTGGCGGTGGATGTTGGCGACCAGAGCGGACTCGAGGAGTTCCTCGGCGTCGGAGCCCAGGTCGTCATCGACCATGACCTTCAGCTTCTTCAGGCCGACTTCGCGAGCAGCATGCAGGCGCGTACTGCCGTCGATGACGACGTAGGCGGCGCCTTCCTCAAGTTCGCCTTCACGCGACGGGTTCGCCTTCACGTAGGCGTCACGGTTCATGACCGTGATGGCGACCTTCTGCCCGTGGTTGAGCAGGCTCGTGCCGAGCTCGGTGAGGTCGCCTGCTTCGGTACGCGGGTTGTCGGGGTTGGGGCTCAGCAAGCCAAGGGCGAGTTCGGTGGGAGGCGCGGCTCCCTCGGTGGGAATGCCCATGCCGGACATGGCCGCGCGCCGTGCGCTTATGGCCCGGGTAGCACCGAACGATGCGCCAGCACCCAACTGCTCTGCCACGGTCCTACTCATGAGATCTCCCGGGCGAGCGCGCGCATCGCGACAGCCTGCTCGCATGTAGGGCTGAACGTCAGAAGCGTCTGCTTGAGCCGTACGGCCTTGAGTTGGTCGGCGGCCTGGGGGATGACCGCGACGACGCGGGGGTCTTTGACATCCATCCAGTTCTTCAGGGAGGACTTCGCGATGTATCCCTTCCGGGGGTCGTACTGGTTGACGACGATGCCGAGATAGTCGACGTCGATGGTCAGGTCGTCGCGCAGGTCTTCGATCTGTGACACCAGTAGTTCGTAGGCGTCCGCAGAGCTGTCCTCTGCCTGGACGACGATGAGCACGCCTGAGCTTTCCGGGGCTTCGTCCGGGCGGCGCCGGCCGTAGTAGATCGCCGCGTCCATGCTCAGTCCGAGGCTGGGCGGGCAGTCCACGATGATGTCGTCGTAGTCCCCTTCGAGGGGGGCCAGGGCCCGCTCGAGGGCCGACTCCCGGGCGCGTGCGCGGGACAGGCCGACATCGAGCAGGAATCCGTCCTGGCAGCCCGGCAGGAGGTCGAGGCGGCCGCCGTAGCGGTCCTCCTTGATGGGCACGACGAGATCCTTGATGTGGCCGGTGGCGTCCCCAGTCATGTGCTTGCCGAGGCTGTCCTGCCCCATCAGGATCTCTTGCTGACCGGTCTGCTTGGTCAGGTGCCGCTGGGGGTCGAAGTCGACCAGCAGGACCCGGCGCCCGGGGCCGGGCAGTTCTTCCACGTCCAGGAGGTCGAGGTCGGGCGTCTCACCGGCGCTCTTGAGTTCTTCGACAAGGCGGGCCAGGTACTTGCTGACGCACACCGGGTGAAGCTCGTTGCTGTCCTCGGCGAGTGCTGTGCCCAGCCCGCCGGTGATGGTGGTCTTGCCGACGCCGCCCTTCTGGTTGCAGACGATGGTGCGCCGGGGGTGAGCGGAGCGTTCGACGTGAGGGGGCGGGTTCTTGTCGAGCCAGAGCTGAACTGACTGGGCCAGGCCCTGAGTGAGCGATACCTGGCGCTCGGCGGCCAGCGCCCGGAAGTCGTTCCACTGGCCGGCGGGCAGGAACGTGGAGAACGAGTCGGCACCCGCGGTGTCGACGGTGGCGGGGGTACTGGCCAGGCCCGTCCATGCGTCGATGCCTTGCTGCACAGCGTGCTGGATCTCGATGCCGTGCTGGGCAGCCCGGATTTTGAGGTCTTGCCGGAGCCTGCCCGGCAACTTCGAGACGACCTTTTCGCGGTCGCCCGCGGCGACTGGAGTGCTCATGGGCCGTACCTTACTAACGAATACGCCCTACGGTGCTCACCAACACGTTAGGTATGTGCGGTTCACTCGCACGGCGTCGCCGCCCGTTATTACGTCGTAATAGCCGCGCAAGCTGTGCACATGACGACCCGTCTCCCTGCGGCAGGGCACCCATCCGCCCCGGCGGCACGGATCATTACGACGTAATAATTGGCGTCACGCACACGGGTTGGACGCTGCGCGCCAGCTCATCGAGCATTTGCCGCTCGACCGCGGCCTGGTAGGCGAGTCGCCGATTCAGTTCGCCGAGGTGATGGTGGGTGCCGGTCCAGCGGACGGTGGCCATCCAGCAGTTGCCGCTCATGACCCGGACATCGGCATGCAGGGGACAGGCGTACACGAGCGGGACCGGGATAGCGGGGCCTCCGTAGTCGGTCGTCAACTGTGTGCTCCTTCGGGTGTGAACAGTGGTGCCGCAGTCGCCCAGTTCGGCCGGGTCGTTGCCCCGGGTCCAGACGGGCCTTCACCCGTGGAGCGAGACCTGGGCGGCGCGGCCGGTCTTCGCGAGGGCGCCGTCGACCATGAGCCGCCCGTACAGCTCGACTGCTGCCTGCTCCCCGGCCATCTCCAGGTACTGCACGACCAGGCTCGGGTGCTGCATGCCGATCGCCTGGAGGTCTACTCGCTCAGCCCCGCTCAGCGTGGTCTCCTCGGCGGGCGCCGACTCCGCAGACTCTTTGACTCGCAGGGTACGAACGGCTTCGGTGAAGGCGGCGTTCGGCGCGGTCGCGGCCGCCTCGAGCACCTGCTCCTCAGCAAGCGCGGCCCGCTCCTCTGCCTCGCGCGAGGCGTGCCGGACCAGCGTGGCCCGGATGTAGGAGGCCGGGTCGGCCGGACGCCAGGCAAGCATCCACGAGTTGAGCTCAGCGACGATCTCATGAACGTCCAGACCCGCATCGGTGAGCGGCCGCAGCACGAACTCCAGGCGCCGCAGCCGAGCAGTCTGCGTCCAGTTGACCCGAGCCCGCACCTGCCGGGCAATCCAGACACAGCGGGCAACCTGCGCCGCAGTCCGCCGCTGCGACTCCTGGATGTTGCTGCTGGCCTTCTGCTGGGGGACCGGGGCGGTTCGGCGGCTCGCGCGCGTGCGCGAGGTGTCTTCACAACCACCCACTACCTGAACCTGACCGTCTTCCTTAACCAAGCTCAGGGAAGGGGGCGCACAGACCTCCGAACTCGGGCCTTCCCCCGCGACGTTGCTCACAGGCCCGCGACTGTTGCGCTGGCCCACGATGATGCGCGCGTCGTATCCGGAGCCGACGATGTGGTTCCCTATCGCGTTGTCGTAGGAGGCCGGGATGACCGCGGCGTACACCGTCGCGGTGGCGGCATACCCCGGCATGCCCAGAGCTCGGCGGATGTTGGCACGGGTGCCGTGCACCACCCAGACCAGCGCCCCCAGTTCGCGCAGCACAGCCACGTGCCGCTTCACGGTCGCCTCGTGAACGCCCAGGCGGGCCGCGGTCTCCAGGAGGCAGTAGCGAGCGTGGCCACTGTCGTAGTCCATACGCGCCGTGAGGTCGCGCGCAACGGCCAGCGTGGTGGCGTTCGCCTGCGGGTGAAGGCCGGCTGCGATCAGCCATGTCACAGCGCGAAGCCAACGACGCGGACCGCTTCGGCGTGACCGCGTACGTGCGATCTCTTGCTCACCGCCGTACACGAGAGAAGCCGACCCCGACGTGTAAACGAATCCCTGTTCGATTCGAGAGGTAGTGGCGCCCTCGGCGACGGGCTTCCGCTGGCACGGGATGTCACTCGGAGGGACGGAAATACCGCGCGAAACGCCCGCATTGGCTCGCTGAAGCTGACAAACGTTGTTCTCGTCGTGCACTATGTACCTGTCCTCGTGAGGGCATGAAAAAGCCCCGCTTCGGTTGGTGCTGGTTCTGGGAGAACCTGAAGGTCGCTCGAACGCTCGAAGCCGGTCGCCAAACCGGAGTTGAAAGTTCGGGCCTTAGCTCGGTGGCTTAGACCGAGCCGTGGGATAGGGCCGCGCATGGTGCGCCAACACCAGCGGCCAGCGGTAGAGGAAGTGCCCCCGTGAGGGCAGACCTCCCGCTCAGCAGGAGCTACGTCAAATGACCTCGTTCAACTGACCCGGGCATGCCCGGAGTCGGCTCGTAGTGTGCGCACTGCGGTGGGCAGTCCGCGGGCATGTGGACGCTGGCTGGCCGACCCGATACGAGGGCTATGGCGTCGACGTGCGCGCCGCGCTCGAACAGGTCTGTCGTGGCGGGGGATTCCCACCAGTGGCCACCAAGGCGGCCTTCCTCTGCTGCCCAGCCTTCGGGGATGTGCTTGATGCACGCGAGGCCGGATACGGAAGGGATGGGGCACGACATGGTGTCGTCGGACACGGCGGAAGCTCCGCCGGCCGCGGTCATCGAGTCGTGGTGGTCGCGGTGACAGGGCCCCTGGTCTGCGTCGCCGGTGTGATCTTCACGGCGGAGTGCGGGGTCCCACTGTCTGTAACCCGGGTTGTCCGGGTAGCCTGCGTCATAGTGACTGGCGCCTTCCATTGACCTGTTGGGTAGGGTGCCGGTCCGCCCCCGCCTTCTGATGTCGGCAAACACCAGAAACTTACGGCGGGGGCTTTCCTTTTTTGTCTTGGTGGCCACCATCCGTCCACAGCACGGCTTCTGAGTGGTCGTCTGGCGCCAGGCGCAGCCTATCTGTTTCAGGCACCATCTGTCCCGCGCCTCTCCCTCCGTGTCGTACGAGTGGGCTTGTCATGAGATCTCCAGGTCATCGGACGGGCGTGCGGGGGGTTACCTCCGTTTCCTATTGGAAGCGGAGGTAACTAAATCGATCTTGCAGAGGATCCGGCTTCGCCATCACGACGCGACCCGCAGCGAAGAGGGGAGGGGCTGGGCCGTGCGATCTGCCTTGTGGTTGCGGGCAGTTCGCTGGGCGCTGGCATGGGTGCGGCATGTGGCGCAGCGGCACGCCTGGTTGTTGTAGCGGGATTCGTCGTGGGGCGCGGCGTCGGCACGGGCCTTCGACGAGGGGGAACGCCTGCACGCGCATCCCGCTCGGCTGCTGCTCGGTGCAGGTCCATGCCGAGCTGGAGCTGCGCATGCTGGGCTTCACCGCCGACCGCCACATCCCTCAGCCAGTCCGCTCGGAGAACGGCAATGCGGAGGAATTCGCAGCCAGCGGTCTGTGGGAGGGCGCGATGCGGGCCTTCCTGCGGGGCCCGCACCTGCCGCACGAGCTCGCCGCCCGGTAGATGCCGCCCCTGTTCGTTCCGCCGGACCCAGATGAGGCCAAGGAGGAGGGGACATACACCTGTCTCGGCGACGGGTGCGCAGGACTTCCGCTGACCCATGCGCGCCACAAGCGGACCACCACGCGCCCTCCTTCTGAACGCACATTTGCGAGAAGGGGAAGCGTTTCATCCGCTTGTGAAGATTTCCGGGTTGGAGGCTGGCCTCGCCTCTCCATTGCGCGCTGTAAGCGCGTTGTGGCGCGCTGGGCGAGCAATCTAACGGCCCTTATGGCTGCATACGGGGGAAGGAATGGGATTTCAGACTTATCGGGAAGACGGTTCTCCGGCTCCGTGGCACGGCATATCGTCGTCTCTGCGATGTCGGTCCGTCCGACGCGTGCAACTCCAAGCACCAACACATGAGTTCGTGGTTATGCCACTCCCATTGGTGCATTGGAGGCACACATGAACGACGGGGAGTCTCGCGACAAGGGGAAGGGACCAGCAAAGGTCTTGATCACCTTCCTGTCAGCGCTGGCGGGTCGAGCTGTTGCCGACTGGTTCAGCGACTGGAGGAGGCGCCATGGCCTATAGCCGGTCCCTGGTCACCCTTCGCTGACCGCGTACGCGGCCAGTTGGCCGGGTCTCACGAACCCGTCCTTGCGGGGTCACGCCTTGCCGGGCGTGATCCCGCTCTTTCGCTGGCAGCAAACTATGCACCAGACGCCGCCCATTCAATGCACAGGCATGCGTCAACTTATTAGGGTCGCCACCTCAAGCACTGTAGCGCGCTCCCCGCACGCGCGGGGGTAGTCCGCGCTTCTTGCCGCTGTTCCGAATCTAGGCAGGTCGCGGCCTGTGCTCCCCGCGCGCGGGGGGTGGGTCGCACTCCTCGCTCAGGATCTCAACGCACAGTCGTAAACCCAATTAAGCAATGGCGGTGGCTCTCGGCGTTCCTGCCAACCGCCGCATCTGGGCCACCAGCGCCGCCGACTGGACTCAGCCGAGGTAGCGGGACCTGTACCGGGCAGCCAAGGCGCTGTGCGAGCCTCGGGCCGGGGAAGGTGTGCGAGATCGACGCTTGCTCGACAGACCGGGGGTTCACGGTGCTCCGCCTTGGCGGCCAGGAGCTCCTCGACAGCTTCCCGGTAGTGGTCGCCGCGGCGGGGCGGCCAAGAAGGTCGTGGACAAGGGCAAGAACATCCTGCGGAAGTTCATGTCCGCCCATGACGAGACCTATCCGCCTGGCCTCGTGGCGGGCGTGCTCCTGGTGTGCCGCATCCGGGGTGCACCTCGGATGGGTCAAGGTGGACCTGGCGAACCATTACTTCGGGAAGGTCGGGGGAGCGACGACGTCGGCGATTACGTCTTCTTGAAGGAGGCCGGTCAGCTCGGCGTCCGAGCAGCCGATCAAGTACAGGGGCCACGGCAAGTCCATCGACGAGGGGGAACGCCTGCAAGCGCATCCCGCTCGGCTGCTGCTTGGTGCAGGTCCATGCCGAGCTGGAGCTGCGCATCAAGACTCGTCGACGGCGGCCGTGACGTGCTCCAACATCTCCTCCGACCTTCGACCCGCTCATCTTTGACCCGCTCATCGCGGTGCATGTCGGGGAGAAGCCCCAACCCATAGTGGGCATGACGCATGATGACGCCGGACAGGGGCTGAGCGGGAGTTTCCTCCAGCATGCGCGAGTTCGGCACCGGCTGGCATGTCGTCAGGATGTTGTGCTTCGACGGCAGTTGTCGACAGGGCCCATGGCAGTCCGCTCGGAGTGTCAGTGGCGCGCCGTAACCTGAGTGCGTTCCGCACAGCGCCCTTTGTACGACGAAGGGAGCCCCTGGATACGGCCCTTGCTTGGAGGCTGGCTGTATCCGGGGGCTCCCGGGGTCGTCGACGGGCTCTTCGCATCGCCAGACGGGAAGGAGACCCTTGACCCAGATCGAAGGTACCTCAGAGGTCGGACAACGCCCTGGACGTGCTCTGAGGTGGTTCACCGTGGGCGTCGCCGCTGTCAGCGTCCCGGCCATCACCGTACTCACCTTGACCGGGCACGCCGACCAGGCCACTGCTATCGGCACCATTGGCGGCGCAGCCGCCGCCGTGGGCGGGATCCAGATCTCCGTGAACGTCCGCCGTCGCTAGCTCGTCGGCGGGGCCCATCCCGTGGATGGGCCCCGCCGACGAGCTCATCGTGCACGACGATGTGGTGCGTAGGCCCCTTATCGGCGGCCGCGGAGCCAGGGATACGTCTGCACCAGTCCGAGGATCATGGCCGGGCCGCGGTCGCGGTAGCGGTCCCAGCGGGGACTGTCGTCTTGTTCGGTGGTGCAGGTGGGGCAGAGTAGTCCGCGGACGTGCTGGGTGTCGGCGTCGAAGTCCTCGGTGTGGGGTTGCTGGGCGGGTTGGTTGCCGCACATGGCGCACTGTCCGGCGTGGAAGTTGAGGAACCGCTCGATGGGGTCCTGGTACGGGGCGTACGGGGGCACCTCCCAGTCCCAGCAGGCGGGTGCGGTGTCGTCGAGCATCGCGGCGAACGCGTCCCACGCCGCGGCGTGGGTGTCGCAGTATGCGCAGTCGCCAGCCGGAGCGGCCTGGTCAACGGGGTGGTCGGCGCACGGGGGCAGAGTGCCGATGCCGCGCAGATGGTGCTGGATGCGGAGTTGGAGGGGGAGTTCGTGGTCGGCGGGGGTCGTGGTCCAGGTGCCGGTGGTGGTGCGGTAGGCGAGCGCTTCGCCGGGCTGGGTGCCCTTGCGCCGGGTCTGCCCGGTGAACGGGCTGGGGGAGAGCGCGATGTGGTCGGGCGTGACGCGGTCGGGCAGGGGGAAGTCGGCCGGCACGTGGCCGAGGACCCGTTTCAGCACGGTGGTGGGGGTCTGGTTGGAGTCGAGTCGCTTACCGGCGCGGGAGGTGAGCAGCGGCTCGTGGCCGTTGTCGCGCCCGGGCTTGCGGTGAGGGAGGTAGCCGTCGAGGGCGCCCCACACTTCCAGCGAGAGGGTCCGTTGTCGGGTGCCGTCGCCCTTGGCGACGAGGATCTTGGCGGTGTGGGTGGTGGGGTTGAGGTCTTCGAGGTCGAGGGCGGTGATCTGGCGGGGCCGGAGGCCGTCGAGCATGAGGTAGGCCATGAGCCGGTCGCGGTGTGGAGTGGCGCCGCCGGCGCCGTGATGTTGCTCGCCGGGGAGCAGGTCGTCGGCGGCGATCCACACGTACAGGGCTTCCCTCGGGGTGAGGGGTGTGGTGCGGGGCAGTTCGGTGGTGCGCAGCATTGCGAGGTTGAGCGGGACGGTGTCGATGTGCCCGGCGTTGACGGCGTAGTTGTAGAACGCGGAGAGCGCGCTGAGGCGTCGGTCGCGGTTGTGGGGCGAGCGGTTGGGTCGGGGGGTGCCGGCTGCGCGGGTGGGGTGGTGGCGGGCGGAGAGCCAGGTTTCGACGTGGGCTTCGACGGCGTTGAAGGCGCCGATGCCGGTGGCGCTCTCGATGAAGCGGAGCCAGCTCTCCACGTCGGTGCGGTAGCGCACGGGGCTGGTGCCCTGCAGCGCACGGCCCTGCTTTCCCAATCCAGCCGCGAGCCACTGTTCCATCACTTCGTACGGGTCCACGCAGCACCTCAAACAGACAACTTGAGACAATCGCCAGCCCCCACACCCTAAGAGCAACTCGCGCGAGCCCCACCCGAACCCGCACCGTGCCATACCTCCTCAACCACCCCACCGAGAATGGGGTGCAGGGCGATTGTCTCAAGTTGCATATAGAGGCAAGGAGTGGTTGATGGCTCGTGTTTTCGGGTGCCTTCCCGGTAGCGCCGAGGTGAGCCCAAAAGCCGCCAGTACTTGATCTTGGCGGGTGTGGTGCTCGGTCCGCTCAACGCAGGCTGGCAGTCGGGAGTGCATCGACACGGTTCTCGTACTCGGGGTGCCGGTAAGAACCGTGTCACCAGCCGCAAACGGCGGTGGTCAGTCTTCTGACCTGGAGGGTCGGGGCAGTTCTGGCGTGTTGGTCGACTCGGCGAGTGCGAGGCGACCGCCCTTGGCGTCGGCGCGGTGGGTGTCGCTCTCGGCGATGCGCTGCTTGCGGTAGGCGTACACACCGGCCAGCACGGCGCCGATCAGGGTGAGGATGGCGAGGGTGAGCTTGATGGCGTCCGCGGTGTTGGCGACGAGCGGGTCAACAACGAAGCGGTAGGTCAGATAGCCCGCGCCGACGGCGCCGAGGACGGCGAGCGGAGCGACGATCCACACCCGCACAAGGCGCGGGGCGTGCCATCCGCCCGATGCCCGATGCCCGCCCCTGGTGATACCACCTCGGTTTGTCTGCCACCCCTTCACCATGCGCGAGCTCCGCGTCCGCCCGGCGGCTGAGACGGCTGTTCGGCGGCGTACTGACACCCGTGGGGCGGCGAAATACACCTGCCGCTCTCGGCCCGGCCGCCGGTCGACGCCCGTCGGTGCGCACCTCGTCCCAGATGCCCTCGGACTTCGGTGCGGCGAAGGACGCCCGGGCGAGGGCCCAACTCATCGAGCGGAGCGGGGCTTCGCTCGATGAGTTGGGCCACCCGACTCATCGCAGGTTGATCACGACCCTGACCTGACTCCAGGCCCCGACCCCGATGAGGGGGATACCTGCGCCGGGGTTGCCGGTGAGGCACAGCGCGACTCCTCCGATGACGCAGATGACGGAGAAGGCGAACTGGCACCACGCCAGGCGGCCCTCAGCGTGCCGCCTGCGGACGGAGATGGCGGGCTGGTGCTGGGCTGGGCGTCCTGCGGTACCGTCGTTTGCCAAGAGGGTTACCTCTTTCTTGTGGTGCACAGGTACCAGGGCAGTTCTGCTTGCCGGCTTGCTGCCCTGGTCCTGAGGAACATCCACGGGAAGGGATTCCGGCCCGTGCACGGGGGTGGTTTCCCCCAATGACCTCAAGTTTGAGCCCGGCCTGACAGCGCCTCAGGTATGCTGTCGAACGGATTGATCCTCATGTCGACACCTTCAATATTCAAATGACAGATAGATGGAATAGACATGGATACCGTCACATGCGGATCAATCCGTAGGGGATAAACAGTCGAAATCTTCTTGGGGTAGGGCTGTGGCGCAGGACGGCAAGGTCGAGGTCCGGAAGGACCAACTGGAGCTGATGCAGGCCAAGGGTGAGCTCGCCAACGCGGCCAAGAAGGCGCGCGAGATCCACGAACGTGGCCGTATGCCACAGGTGGTAAGGGTTCGACGGTCCTTCGTCCGGCTGGAGGTGTTCGGCGGGCTGGTCGAGGACGAGCGGAAGCCTCTGCCGAAGTCCAAGCGACCTCTCAGCGCACAGATGATCTCGCCCAAGGGCCTGACGCTGAAGTTGTTCCTGCTGATGCTGTTCGCCGCACAGTGCGAGGCCGCCACTGGAAGAGAGTGGCCGAAGCCGTACCCGATCGAGCCGAACTCCGAGGAGACAGACTCCTGGCTGGGGCTGGCCGCGACGGTCGCCAAGTACACAGGCCCAGGTGTTCAGGCGTCCTCGGTCCGGACGAACAAGATCAGGCAGATCGCTGAGGCCATGAAGACGCTGGAGCGCATGGGCCTCCTCACGTCGGCTAGCGGCATCGCCGGCGAGGTCCGCCGGGGCGTCCTGCTGCTCTGCGAGAACGGCAAGAGCAACAACGCCGGGGCCACGAACATCCCGTACACGGTCCCCAACGACACCGAGCAGTACCTAGAGATTCCCGTCGGATTCTTCACGAACGGATGGGTACACGTCCTCACCACGAGCGAGATCGCCGCCCTCCTCATGTGGTTCGACATCATGAAGTTCGACGCCACGCACCTTGCCGTCGAGGGCGGGGGGACCCTGACCTACGGCTACGTCCTGAGCAACACTCGGCACGGCTTCTACGGCCTTGGCCGTGACGCATACGAGACGCACCAGCCGCTCGAAGCCTTCCAACTCCTCGACGTGCACCGTCCCCCCAAACGGCACGACGACGGTAAGTGGAAGAAGTACAACGGCACCGACCTCGTCTGTCACCGAATCGTGCTTCAGCTAGACGCCTTCGACAGAGACGCCGGTCAGGTCGTCCTACCAGTGCTCAAACGCCGCCACACCATCAACGAATGGCGTCGACCTCTGCAGTAGGACCAAGGGCCCTAGGGCGAGGCTCGTTCATCAACCGACCGGTTGTTGGACAGCACGCTGTTCGCGGGCAACAGCGGGCGGAGAATCAGCTCTACGTGTCCAAGAAGAGTGTTCATCAACTCGGCGTGTTCAAGAACCTCTTGGGCCCCTTTTCTGTACGGTGCTGGACATGACGACGACCGCAGAGTGGGCTGACGCCGACAGCCCGATGGAGACCTTCCCCGCGAACGCGTCCGGGGCCCAGGTCGGGTACGGGCGGGTGTCCACCCAGGGGCAGCTGCTCGACCGGCAGATCGCGGCTCTGGAAGCGGCCGGCTGTGTGCGGGTGTTCACGGACAAGAAGTCCGGAAAGAACGCGGAGCGCGAGGAACTGTGGAAGTGCCTCGACTACCTCCGGCCCGGCGACACGCTCGTGGTGCCCTCCCTCGACCGGCTGGGCCGTTCGATCCAGGACCTGATCTCCATCGTGGCCGGACTGCGCAAGCGCGGGATCGGCTTCCAATCGCTGCACGAGTCCCTCGACACCACCACACCCGGCGGCCGCCTGGTCTTCCACGTGTTCGCCGCGCTCGCAGAGTTCATCCGCGAGGTGATCGTGCAGGGCACCCATGAGGGCCTGGCGGCCGCGCGCGCCCGCGGCGAACGGATCGGCCGACCTCCCGCCATGACCGAGGAGCAGATCCGCCACGCCCGGGGCCTGCTGACCGACCCGGAGAACACCATCACCTCGATCGCCAAGCTGCTGGGCGTCTCCCGCACCACGCTCTACAAGTACGTGCCCGAATTGGCGGCCGGACGTGACTCGCTCGTCCCGAGCGCTCGCCCAGCGGCCCTGCCGAAATCAGCCCGGTGATCAACGGGGTCTGCAGCGTGCCCTTCTGGGCGTAGCGCGGGGGATGAGAACGACGAAAGCCCGCATCAAGGATGCGGGCGACGTCGTAACTCGTGTGGCCTTGGTCACACACTAGGCTCCCGCTGCGAACAGGCGCCTAAGAGAGTTCGTCCGGGCTAGGCGGACTGGGCTCGACCATTACTATCCACGCCAGCCAGCTGGCTGGCCAGCCGGCACGGACGCTCCAGGACGGGTTGGGACAGTTCTGGACAGTCTAAGCGCCTGGGTTCGCCATGTAGGCAACTGAGCTGCAGATTTGCTGTGGCCTGCTGGACTACGCCGACAGCTTCTGTGGACAGTCTCGGACAGTCCTGGACGGTCCTGGAACGGGTACACGGACGAAGCGGCATCCTCGCCCCTCGGCGCCGATGAAATCTGCTGACCGATCGAGCAGTCGGCCCGTCAATGACACCAACTGATGCCCGAATTAACGGAAGTTGCCTTCTGCGACGACACCCCGCCATGCTCATAGTGAGGGAGCGAGGGCGCTGCCTCGGGGTCTGCGAAACCCCTTCTTCTCACGTCCGGGCTAGGACGACGAACCTCATGGAGGTTTCCTCATGCTGTGGCTCTACACGCAGGGTGGCTGGGCACTTCAGCCCTCCACGCTGCCAACGAACGGATGCGTGCTGCGTCCACCCATCCCGCGATCCTTCGGCTTCGGCCGCTCCCTTCTCGCAATCGGCGTGCCGTTGATCGCCTTGGGGTGGCTCTGGTTCGGTGGCCACGCCGTGGAAGTGGCTGGCGCGGTCTTGGCCGCGGTCCTCATCGGCGCCGCCGATAGGCCGCTCCGCGCGCTCGCCCCCAGGCTCGCCAGGCTCGCCAGGCGCTCCAAGCGCGTCATGGGCCGAGGGCGGAGGTAGCGCCGATGCCAACGGATGAAGAGCGCCAGAACGCTGCCTTCGCTCGGGGGCTCAACGATTTGTTGTTGGACCGCAATCTGACAGCTACCGCAACTGCGAAAATGGCCGGGATAGGTCGCGCCACACTCTCCCAGGCTCTCAGCGGAGGGGCTCTCCCCACCCGCGAGACCCTTGTCCGGATCCTGAGCGTGGCGAATGCAACCGACCCTCAGGCACGGCTGATGCTCCGGCTCTGGGAAGAGGCACGAGCAACTCGAGATGCCCGGCGGGAACGGCGGCCTGAGCTCGCATTCCGCAGCGACATTCCGCTGCCTCAGTTCGGCCAGCCGGACCCTCTGACGGTGGCCACGCCGGCCCAGCTCGTTGAAGCCCTTCGCGCCGTACGGATCTGGGCTGGATCGCCGTCGCTGCGCACGCTGGAGACGCGCGGTAAGGGTCGTCTGAGCAAGAGCAGCGTCGGGGCGATGCTCAACTCGGAGGAGGTGCCCAAGTACGAGCGGTTCGTCGCGTACTTGTACGCCTGCGGAATCCGCGACAAGAACCTCGACGTCTGGGTGTTCACCTGGCGACGCCTGAAGGCTCTGCAGGGCCCTGAGTCCCAGTGGATGCCGGGACTCACCTCCGTTACGGCGACCTTCGGGTAACCGTCCGCGCCACGAACGGCCCCTCTCACGAGGGGCCGTTCGTCGTCGCAGGTATCGGCATAACTGTGACGTCGAACAGATCCTATCCAGCCCCGGACAGACCGTTCTGACGGAGCGTCACCCGTGCTCGGCGGAAACTATCCACAGGGCAACGCCTCCAGACTTCCGACCATGAACACGAACACGCGCCGCTGGCGCTCTCATGTCCTGGTCCTCCTCGTCGCTCCGTTCGTCCTGCTCGCTGATCTGGTCGTGCTCCCCTTCGTCCTCGTCCGGCTCGCCGTGCGCGGGCACGCGGCCGACTGCCCCTGCCGGGAGGGGCGCGGGTGCAGCTGCTTCCTGTCCTCCTGGCGGGCCGTGGGCCGTGGCCTGCGGAACGGCTGGCGGGAGGCGTTCGCGTCGGCCTTACGCTCGGGTAGCTACGGCAGAGGGACAAGTAGCTCAGAGTGACCGGGGTTGGCGGTCAGCTGGTCGTGCTCGCGCAGCATTCGCATGACGGTGGCGGGTGAGGGGTGCTGGCCCTTCTTCGCGCCGGTGGTGATGACGAGGCGCTTGGCGATGTCGCGCAGGCTCATCTCCTGGTCGCGGAGGTGGAGGGCCATGGAGAGCATGGAGTGGGCGACGCCGTCACCCACGCCCTCGCGAAGCCGGACGCCCGCCCCGACAAGATCCAGCGATGGGCCGAGCACAACGACGCCCGCACCACCCAGCGCTACAACCGGCGCAAGGAACTCCTCGACGACAGCCCCGGCTACGGCCTCGGCGGCGCATTGGAACAGACCATGACCTAGGCCGTGCGCATGGGGCAGAGGCCCCCGACAACGATGGAGTGATGCGGATCACACGATCTGCCTGAGGATTCCTTGCCGGTCGGAAGGTCTCCCGGGACCGAAAGATGACACACCCATCACTCGCCCACGGAGCACTGCGTCATGCAACACCAGCACCCCGATCGCCCCCGCCTGATGCCTCTCCCGCCATACAAGCAGGGCAACTTGATGCCGATCCCGGCGCGCAAGAAGGGAGATTCCCTGCTCACGTACGTCGAGGAAACCCCCGACGGTATCCGCATCAGTGACACCCCACCGGGCACCGAGGTGCAGATGGTGGACCCCACATCGGACTTGTGTCAGGCGTTGATCTGCCGTCCGGCAGCAGCGGGACTCCTGCGTCTGGGCGACGGAACCAAGGCACTCGACCAAGCGGTCGACCGGCTGCTCACCAAGGTGCTGGCGCAGCCGAGCAGCGAGCGATGGAGGGAGGCCGCGTCAACGGCCCTGCTGGGTAACTGGTGTGCGCCCTTCCTGGAGACCGGGGTGCTGCCGTTCACCGCCCTGGGCGCGCTGCGGGCCGAGACCCGCACGGTGCACCGGCAGCTCGTGCCGGTGTGGCGACGGGGCACCCGGCACGGCCGGGTGCTGTCGCTGGACGCGGACCTCAGTGACGGGCTGTCGCTGTACGACCTGGTCGCCGCCAGCGTCGACCTGCTCTCCCACACTGCGGGCGGGGTGTTCGAGGACGCACGCCTCAACGGCGTCCTTCGCGGCCTGGATCCGGTCGAACGGCAGGTGCTATTCGCTTACGCCGAAGGTAAGGGCACCACCTGGACCGAGGCTGCGGCCACCACCGGCGCCTCCGACCCGGATGCCGTTGGCGAGCGCGTACGACGCAAGACCAAGCGCCTGGCCCTCGAACAACGGCGCCGGATCGCCCAGCGCGTCAGCAACTCGTGCACTCACGAGTTGCGCGGCTAGCCCTCGGTCACCGCAGGCTGCCCTTCGTCCGGCCTCCTCCAGCCAGTTGGGACGCCGGACCGCCAGCCTCATGCCGAACTTCGAAGGGAACCAGGCCATGTCCACCATCGTCCTGCTCGTTGCCGTCCTGCTCGTTTCGGTCTCCGTCCTTGTTTGCGGGTCGCTCGTCTACTTGGCGTACCGCCACCCGGCTTCTCGCGAACCGCTTCTCGTCGGCCTGGCCTGCGCCGCCGTAATGACCTCGATCGTGACTCCGATCGTTACCCGGTGAGGGCCCACTGCTGCCGGCCGGAAGAAGAAGCCCATCCCACCCGTCGCCTGGGACGCACTACAGGACTACCTCGACGGCCGCACCACGGGTGGCTGTTCTGCACGGCCAGCGGCAACCGGCTCGACGAACCGGCGGTGTGGCGGCTGCTGCAGTCCCTGGCCAAACGCGCCGGGCTGACGCCGCGCGGCCCGCACGGCACCAAGAACGACGCCATCACCCACGCCCTGGCCAGGCCGGACGCCCGCCCCGACAAGATCCAGCGCTGGGCCGACCACCGCGACTTCCGAACCACCCAGCGCTACAACAAACGCAAGGAACTCCTCGACGACAGCCCCGGTTACGGCCTCGCCGCCGACGTCGCCGGCGCCATGGAACATGGGGTGCCGGTAAGAACCGTGTCACCAGCCGCAAACGGCGGTGGTCAGTCTTCTGACCTGGTGGGTTGGGGCAGTTCTGGCGTGTTGGTCGCCTCGGCGAGTGCGAGGCGACCGCCCTTCAGTTCGGGCACGTAGTTGTAGATGGTGTTGCGGGAGACGCCGAGGAGCTTGGCGATCGAGGTGACGGTGTTCTCCGGGCGGGCGAGCAGGTCGCGGGCGTGACGTACCTGTTCGTCGGTCATCGCCGGCGGGCGGCCGAGTCGGGCGCCGCGGGCGCGGGCTGCGTCCAGGCCCTCGTTGGTGCCCTGGACGATGAGTTCGCGGATGAACTCCGCCAGGGCCGCGAAGACGTGGAAGACCAGGCGCCTGCCGGGCGTGGTCGTGTCGAGCGCCTCGTGCAGCGAGGTGAAGCCGACGCGCGCTTGCGCAGGCCGGACACGATGGCGATGAGGTCCTGGATGGAGCGGCCGAGCCGGTCCAGCGAAGGGACGACGAGGGTGTCGCCCTCGCGCAGGTAGTCGAGGACCTTCCCCAGTTCCTCGCGTTCGGCGTTCTTGCCGGACTTCTTGTCGGCGAAGATCCGGATGCACCCTGCTTCGGTGAGTGCGTGGATCTGCCGATCAAGCAGTTGCCCCTTGGTGGACACGCGTGCGTATCCCACAAGGCCGCCGGTCCGTACGGCCGGAACGGGGGCGAGGAGATCGGCGTCGTCGTCCTGGGGTGGCTGCACCCGCCAGCTCGTACAGAAAAGGGTGCTCCTCAAGTTCTTGAACACATCGACTTTCTGACACCGTTTTATGGGCATGATCCGGCGCCGATCCGGTCGCGCGCCGCCACTTACTGATCTGGCTCATCAACCGGTCGATAGATCAACAGCATCGCCCCCTGCCCTGCCCCGCAACCGGGCGAGATGGCTACGGACGGCCAGGGTGTTGGGGTGATCCGGACCCAGCACGCGCTCGCAGTCGGCCAGCAGTTCGGCGAGCGCGCGGGCCGCATCGGCCGAATCCCCCGTCAACCCATGCAACACGGCGAGGTCTTTACGGGCGGTCAGGGTGTTGGGGTGATCCGGACCCAGTACCCGCTGCCGGTCGGCCAGTATCTGCTCGAACGCCGCGGCCGCACCGGCCGCATCCCCCGCCACCCCATGCCACTCGCTTCGGACAGCGGCGCTGTCTTGCGGAGAATGTTCTTCATATCGGCACCGTAGGCGGAGGTTTCCGGGGCCGGGCGGGATTGCGACAACCTCACCGGAGGCAGCCCGTGCCGCTCGGCCCGCCGGGGGCTACTCCTCGTCTTCACCTTCTGTTCGCCGTCGCCGCGGGCGACCCGCTCTCCGCCGGCCGCCTCGTACGCCTCGCGCTCCGGCAGACGCCCACGGCATCGGCCTGGTGGCCGCCGCCCGCACCGAGCAGCTCGCCCGCGCCTACCAGCGACGGGGCTTCCGCCTCGACCCGCAGCACCCGCCTGCCCTGGTCAGGCGGCACGTTCCTTCCCTCCAGCCCAGCGACTGACTGCGCTGCCATGCCGAAAAGCGCGGACCCTGGCCAAAGATGGCCGGGGTCCGCGCCTCTGTGGGGCTTGCTACGCGGTGGTCACACTGCCACCGCCTTCGTGAGCAGTGCGGTGTTCGCGTCGGCGTCGTGGCTCAGGGCCAGGGCGTGGTGGGGGAGTGTGGCGAGCAGTTCGGTGAGACGGTCGGCGTCTTGGCTGGCGCCGACGGGCAGCAGGTCGAATGTGTCGGGGTAGCGGTCTTCGGTGGCGGCGGTGAAGAAGTCCGCGTCGGTGAGTGTGGGGGTGTGGTCGAGGACGGTGGGCGCCGTGTCCGGGGTGACGGTGGGGAACAGGAGGCGGGCGGCGCGGCCTTCGGTGGCGAGGGTGAGGCCGAGCCAGTCGGCGAGCTGGTGCGGGTGGAACTGGGGCTTGAGCTCTTTGCCTTTGGCGTTGCGGATCGGGGTGCGGGAGCCTGTCATCAGGGCGTCGGTGACGGTCTGGTCCTGCGTGGGGTGGAGTTCCTCGCCCTTCTTGACCCGGTCGGCGACCGGGTCGTACAGGCCGAGGGCGTCGAGCAGTCCGAAGCCGATGGCGGCTGCTGATGGCCAGGGCAGGACGCGTACGTGGTCCCCGGCTGGCTTGACGAACACCCGGTCGTTGGCCAGCAGTCGCCAGCCCTGGCGGGCCAGGAGGAGGCCGACGGTGGTCTTGCCTGCCCCCTTGGGGCCGAACGTCAAAACGGTCTCTCCGTGCTCGTTGGTGACGGCGGAGGCGTGCAGGATCGACCAGCCGTCCAGCAGTAGCTGTCCTCGGATCGTCTCGCGGGCCAGGCGGGCGGCGGCGAGTGCGACAGTCCTCTGTTCGTCGCCGACGATCCGCAGCAGTCCGGCTCCGCGGTCGTAGCGGTAGGCGAGCTGGTCGTCGGGCTGGGCCGCCAGGACGGCCCGGCCCGGGGTGCGCCGGTGGAGCATGGGTGTGTTCGCGTAGGTGGTCTGCTGGTGCGGGTAGTCGAGGACGTCCTGGGTGATTGCTGCGAGCCCGGCCGGGTCGATGTCGGCCTCCACGAGGTTCCGGCCGTACGGGGGGTGCTCGGGGGCGGCGTGCCACCACTGCCCGAAGTACTGCCGAGCCCAGGTTGCGACGGGTTCGCTGTAGGAGGCGACGGTGACCGAGCAGGTGCTGGCCTGGATGTGGGTGGCGTACTGCTGAGGGAGGGTCACGATGCGGTCCTTCGGGGCAGGTACGGGGCGGCGGCCCGGTACGCGGTGTCGAGTTTTGCGGCGGCCGCCGCCAGGGCGGTGTCCTGGTCGGGGGTGAGGCGGGGCAGGGCTACGGTCGGTTGCCCGGCGGTGAACTGCACCGGGACGCCGATCCAGGCGCCGCGGTGGCGGGTGGAGAGTTCCAGGGTGCCGTCGGTGAGTCCGAGGGCGTGGGTGAGGGCGGCCAGGACGGCCCCGGCCGGCCCGCAGCGGGTGCGGCCGATGCCTGCGTTGATGAGCGCGGGCCTGCTTCTGGCATCGGCAAGTGCGCCGTCCGGGATGAGGTCCAGGGCGTGGCCGTGGAGGGTGGTGGCACAGGGAACCGCGCTGTCGCCGTGCTCGCCGACCACGTGGGCGCCCACGGCGGTCAGCGGTACGCGGAGCCGGTGGGCCAGGGCGATGCGGTAGCGGGCGGTGTCGGTGTGGGAGCCGATCCCGAACACCCTGTTGGTGCCTGCCACTTCGGCGAACAGGCGGGTCATGACGTCGACGGGGTTGGTCACCACGATCACCACGCCGCGGTAGTCCTTCAGGCCCCGGGCGAGGCGCACGATCACGGGGGCGTTCGCGGCCAGTCCGGCCATGCGGACGTCGGTGCGGGCGCTGTTGGTGAACAGGGCGCGCGGGCAGATGACCGCTGCGTCACAGGTGGCGAGTTCGTCCGGGCCGCGGGCGTGGCTCACCCAGGCCGGGGAGCCGGTCACCACGGCCAGGTCTTCCAGATCGCAGGCCAGGCCCGCGGCCGCCGGTACCGTGCGGGAGAGGACCTTGACGCCCGTGCACCAGGGCGCCGTGACGAGGAGGGCGCCGACGGTCTGGCCGACGGCGCCGGCTCCGACGATGCCCACCGTATGGCCGGTCATCGCGCAACACCTTCCGACAGACGGCTGAGCGCGAGAGACCAGACGGTGCGCGGGTCACGTGTGGTCAGGTCCGTGCTCACGGCGTCGAGGAGACCCAACAGGGAGGCGGCCCGCTCGGTGATGGTCACGGCCTGGGGCGGCAGGGGCAGTACCACCGGGCAAGTCAGGTAGGTGGAGACGATGTTGACGGTGTCCATCAGCCACAGCAGCACCAGCTCCCGCAGCCACGCCGACCGCTCCGGCTTGCCGAGCCCGGCAACGGCGTGCTCCACCACGGCCGACAGCCCGGTGGTGATGGCGTGCACGGCGGCCGGAACGGGCGGGTTCGCGAATAGGGACAGGATCAGACGCGAGAGGAGTTTCGCGTGGTCGGCCTGCGGGCGGCCGCGCCCCATGCCGGGGTCGATGAAGACCGGGGCGCAGTCGGGGCCGTTGACGTACACCACGTGCTCGGGCTTGAGATCGCCGTACACGAGCGGCCGCGAGCCGGGCACCGGGGCCATCCGCATGCGCTGGAGGCGGCCGACGATGGCGGTCAGCACCGAGCAGTGCGGCCCGGCCTGCCGTAAGTAAGCCGTCCCGGAGAGGCCGTTGAACTTGCGGGTGAACGTCGCCGGGATCGACCGCTCGCCGATCGCCACGGCCTCGGCCTCGGTGGTGTCGATCCGGCGCAAGCCTTCGCGCAGGGTGCGCAGCACGCCGGTGATCAGGGCCTCCGTGCGCTCGGGTTCCTTGGCGAGCAGGTCGCCCAGGGTCGGCCCGGCCACGGGCATGGTGAAGAGGACGCCGCTGTCGAGCCCGGCCACGTGCGGCGTCTTCAGGCCCGCCCGGCGCAACAGCCGCAGTTGTCCTGCCTCCCGTCCCAACAATGCGCGGGGAGAGGAGACATAGGCGTCCTGGGCCTGTTGGACGGCCGTCCAGGAGCCGCAGGTGCCCCGCAGCACCGATACCAGCGACAGGCCGAGCAGCGAGTACTTGGCGAACAGCGGGGTGCCGTCGAGGCTGATGGTCCGCACGTAGCCGGTCACGGAGGGAACGTGCGGCCCCAGGTCTATCTGGGATCCCGGCCACAGGGCGCGGGCCGACCGGCGGATCTGCTGGTCCGCGTACGAGAACAGGACGGTCGCCGGAATCGGCGTCATGGTGGGCGCCACGGTCGTGCTCCTCTCCGGCACACCAGCTCAGCGTGCCGCTACAGGAAGGGGTGAGGGGCCCGCCCCTTCCGGGGCGGGCGGGGGCTGCGCCGGAGGGTGGGGCCCGCCCCGGCGCAGGACTCTCAGCGGGGCATTCCCGCGTACTGCATGAGGTGGCGAACCGCGCCGGCGAGCAGGGCGAGGCAGGCGCCGGGGTCGCCGTGCCGACCGTCGGCGAGAAGGCGGCGGGCGTGGCGGATCGACTGCTCGGCCACGTCGCGGGCCCGCGAGGTGGGCATGAGGCGTACCTGCGTCTCGGCCGGGTCGGCGAGCAGCTGGATGTAGTCCCGCAGCCGTTCCCGGCACGCCTGGGCCCGTTGGTCGCCGGGCCATCGAGCCAGGGACTCGGCGAGCTGGACGTCCCGGGCTATGTCGGTGGCCGTGGGACGGTGGTGCTGCTCGGTGGTGGCCATGAGGGGCGGTCCTTCCGCAAGACGGTGCGGCGGGGCCCGGGGCCCGCACGCCGTACGCAGTAAGTAACCGCCTGCCGGGGTGAGTTGGCCATGACGAAGAACTGCACGGGCACTCGCGGAGCAGCTGACGAATTGACCCGGCCTTTACTTTCCGTGATCGGCTGCTCGCCCTACCGTGACGGTATGGCGCGGAGTAAGAACCGGGCGCTCGCCACGTGGATGGCCGCTAACAAGGTCGAGGTCCCCGACCTCACCGAGCTGGTCAACACCACCACGCGGCAGATCACCGGGCGAGTAGGGACGACCAGTGAGCGCACCGTGTTCCGCTGGCTCTCCGGCGAGAACCGGTGGCCCCGGGAACCACAGCGTCTCGCTCTGGCAGCGATCACCGGGCGCTCCCCCACCGACCTGGGATTCGTCCCCAACCGCCGCGCCCCGTCGCAGGAGGAGCCCGTGAAACGCCGCACGTTCGTCACCGCCGCCACCGGGACCGTCCTCGCCGTCGGTGCACCCACGGCTGCCGCCCGCCCCACCGTCGGATTCACCGAGGTAAAGGAGCTCCGCGACGAACTCACCGCGCTGTGGCTGACAGACGACACCACCGGAGGCGGCACCGAGCTGGAGAACCGGGCCAAAGGCCTCGCGGCGCGGACCCTCGGACTCCAGCGCAACGGGAGCGCCACGCAGCGGGTACGCGGCCACCTCTACTCGCTGGCCGCCTCGTTCACCGCGGCCGCGATGTGGGCCGCGGTCGACGCCCGCCACTTCGACGACGCCCAGCGCCACCTGGAGGAGGCCATCACCCTGGCCGGGCTGTCCGGGAACGCCCAGGTCCAGCACCAGGCATGGCGCTACGCCGCCATGCTGGCCTCCCAGCGCGGCCGCTACACCGACTCGGTCGCCGCCGCCGAGGCAGCCACCAACACCCGGGTGCACCGGGCCGACCCGCTGTACGCCTCCCTGTCCCACTCCCGGCTCGCCCTGTCCGCCGCCGACGCCGGGGACCGCCCCCGCGCCCTGCGCGCCCTCGACCGGGCCGCCGCCTCCTTCGCGCATGCCGACCCCGGCGCGAACCGCCCGGCCAGCATGGACTTCTACACCGAGGGCGAACTCCACGGTCTCGCCGGAGCCACTCTCCTGCGCCTGGACAACGGCGAGCGGGCCGAGTTCCACACCCACCGCGCGCTCGCCGCGCTCCGCCCCGACCAGCACCGCAACCGCGCCTACTACACCGCGCAGGCCGCCCTCACCCAACTCCGGCAGGGCGACATCGAGCAGGCCGTCGCCACCGCCCACCACGTCATCCCTCCCGCTGGCGCCGCCACCGGCCGGGTCCCCCATCTGTTGGGCAAGTTCACCTCCGCCCTGACCATGCGCGCCCCCGACACCGCGGTCACCCGCGAGTGGATCGAGCACACCCAGACCGTTCGCCCCCGTCCCCGAGGAGCCACCCCGTGACCAGCAGCCCGACCACCACCGAGCTCATCCGCTACAACCGCGACCAGCTCGACGCGATCCGTCCGACACTGGTCTCCCTGTACGGCGAGGTGTACGCGAACGAGATGACCGACCCGTTCTTCTCCATCGAACGCTTCGAGGACCGCCTGTCCGGACACGCCTCCCGCCCCGGCTGGGAAGCCGTCGTCGCCTACGACCGGGGCGAGGCCGCGGGCTACGCCTACGCCTCCCCGCTGCCCGAGCGCACCGGCTGGTGGACGCACATGCTCAACCCCCTGCCCGAGGACCAGAGCCGCGAGAACGGACAACGCACCCTGGCCCTCTTCGAAATCATGGTCCGCTCCCCCTGGCGCGGCACCGGCCTCGCACACCGCATCCACGAAGAGCTCCTGCACGGCCGCCCCGAAGAGCGCGTCACACTCCTGGTCGACCCCACCCACGCCAAGGTCAAGGCCCTGTACGAAACCTGGGGGTACTACAACATCGGCGATCAGCGGCCGTTCCCCGACTCCCCGGTCTACGCGACCATGCTGCGCACCCTGCCCTGACCAACTGCGTCCGCGGGACGCAGCCCCTGCTCACGCGTCCTGGATGTGGTCGAACCCTCTGAGGAGCGGGTCGAGCTCACCGGCCGCTGAACAAATGGTGCACAGCCGGGTCCCCGGGCGTTCGGCCGTGTGCCGGTCTCTTCTCATCTTGCTCGGCAGCGCGGGCCTGGCGGCGCAGCTCGGTTCGGTCCGAGGACGGGCGTCCGCCCTTGGCGCTCCAGTAGGAGTGGCGAGCGATCCGTGAGGACAGCAGTTGCAGGCGACGGCGCAGCACGGTCCGGAACGGCTGGTGCGCGAGCGCTTCGTAGGTGCGGGTCCACTCGCGCTGGGCCTGTAGAAGATCGGGAGGGAAGATTCGCACCATGGCCTGATTAGAGCACGCGTTCGATTTACTGGGCACGTCCTACACGCCGTCGGGCACCCCGGCGGCGGGTGCGCGGCAGCCTGGAGGGGTGGAGTTCCCGGTCTCTGTCGCGCTCACCCAGCCGCTCCCGGCCCTCCCGCCGCCGGGGCGGGCTGGTGGTACGAGCTGAAGATGGACGGTTCTCCAGACATGTACACGCGCCTGAGGCCGGGGGCGCTGTAGGACGCTCCCGTCGGGGGCTCGCAGGCTCGCCGCAACGGTCCTGAAGTCAGGCAACGTTTCGCCGCTCCCATTGCGGCTTCTAAATAAGCTCGGATATTTTGAAGTAAGGCAACTGGGAGGAGGCCGCTATGACGCAAACACTAGAACGAGAAGAAAAGCAGGTCAGAGCCCTCTTCGATCGCGTAGAGCGGGTCGAGGCCGTAGCTGAACGGATCGAGTCCCGGGAGCCGGATCAAGCGACGGAGCTTCGTAGCGTCGCTGAGGCTGCACTCGGCACTGCCGAGCCGGTCCGCTTGAAGATCGCAGCGTCGTTGCTGGCGCTGACCGATCGCACCGTCAGGACCTGGGTTGCTGAGGGAGTACTGTCTCTGGCGAGCGAGCACCCTCAGCGAGTAGACCCGATACAGCTCCACCGAGTGCTCCACCTGGTGAAAGAGCTGCGGGCTGCGGGCCGCAACAGGGACCTCATCAACTCCGTCTGGAACCGCCTGCAAGACGCGGCTCTACTCGACCGAGAAGACCTCAAGACCAGCCTCCGGCAGCTGCGCGAGGGACAGGTCGAACCAGCATTGACCAAAGACGAGGAAGAG
The DNA here is from genome assembly GCF_036231355.1 of Streptomyces sp. NBC_01431. Taxonomy (NCBI): domain Bacteria; kingdom Bacillati; phylum Actinomycetota; class Actinomycetes; order Kitasatosporales; family Streptomycetaceae; genus Streptomyces; species Streptomyces sp. NBC_01431. The sequence goes on along the minus strand of NZ_CP109498.1, from coordinate 3,754 downwards.
GCAGCGCAAGCCCACTAGGCTGCGCTGGTGCCTGTCACGGTCTCTGTCACACCGCTCGCAAAACAGCAGGTCGCAGGCTTGCGTCGTATGCACCGAGCTGCGTACGACCAGTTCCTGAGGGAGCTGCGTAGCCAGGGCTGTAAGGCCCTCGGCTACAGGCTTACCGGGGATGTAGTAGAGCACCTCTGCGTAAAACACCTGCCCCGGGCTCTGCGAGTGGTCGTGGCTTTCACTGCTGAGGACGAAGCAATCATAGTCATCGTCGGACCTCACGACGATGACGATCCGCACAACGACGTGTACACGCTTCTCTACGAACTGGCAGGTTTGGAGCGTCCACCGCAGGGCGAGCGGTCGAAACCGCCCTGCTGCAGCACCGAGGAGGGTCTTCCGCCACTTTCTGATCAGAGCCTTGCTGATGATCTGGTAAGCCGGGCCCGAGACCTGACGAGAGCCGGCAGCCGACGGGCCAGTCGCTGACGCTGACCTTGCGCACTGGAAGTCTGGAACTCACGCGCGTCGTGACTTCGTTCTTGGGCACGGTTCCTGAACGCTCGTGGGTGAAGAAATCTCGGCTGGGCGGTGTTTGGGAAACGATCGGTTGCTGGACACCCGACCCTGCGCCGGCCGCTTCAGGGATCCATAACTGGACTGCGCGACAGAACGATGACAGATCCCGGCCCTCCGGCACTTGCCTATCCCATCGACATACTCATCGCGCCGACGGCCCAACTGCCGTTCCGTACTTAGGGGATCGCGGCCACGCCGCCGAACCGCTCTAACCGCGAGGAGAAACTTCATGGTCGCCCCCTACGCCGGCGGCCCCTACAGCGATGGTCTACGACGTCTTCGCCGAGACCACCAACGAGCTGATCGGGCTGTGCACCGCCCGGTCCGATGCCGCAGCAGACCCGGCCGAGCGCGACTCCTGGTGGCAGCGCGCCCTGGCCGTGCGCGACCTCCGCAGCTCCGTACCCGCACAGGCGCGCCAGGCCCTGTTGGAGCACATCGCCGCCTGGAAGGCGGGTATCGAGACCTTGAACGCCCCGTGACCGACCCGAGCACCTACTTCCTGACCAACGCACGGAAGCGGCGGCCCCGGAGACCGAAGTTTCCGGGGCCGCCGCCGTGCTGCCGAGTCGTCAGATACGGGGAGCTGGTTGGTGATTGGTCTCCAGCTGTTCCATGTGGTGCAGGGCCTGGCGGTAGGCGCGGCCGTCGGGACCGGGGATCTGCTGTCGCATCCGGATGACGTCCTGCCCGGCGGCCAGGGCCTGGTGAGGATCGGCGATGCGGAGCCAAAGGGCGTGGGCGCGGCCTGCGGCCTGGTCGGCGGCCTGCCGCAGGTTCTGATGCCACCAGCGTTCTGCGACGTCGCGGTAGAGGCGGACGGCGGTGGGCAGATCGCCGCTTTGGGCGGTGATGTGGGCCAGGACCTCGCGGGCTTCCAGGGCGGTGGGATGACTGGGCCCGTGTACCCGGCTGGCCTGGCCATCAAGTTCGGCAGCCACGCTCCTGGCCTCGGTCAGCTGTCCGGCCTCGGCGAGGGTGCGGATCCGCAGATAGGTGGCGGGTTTCGCCCGGGGCTCGTCGGCGGCGGGCTCGGCGGGGCCCTGCGGCGGGGCGGTCTCCTGAGCGCGGCTGTGCTGTTCGGTGGGGGCGGCGGGCTGGCGCGGGTCGGCAGGGACGCGGGAGCGGCGGGGGGATGCGATCCGCACGGTACGGCTGGGCTCGTCGTCCACGGCGGGCGGGAAGGGGGCGGGCGCCAGGTCGGGATGCGTCTCGATGGCGGGCGCCGGCGCGGGGACCGGCGCGACGGGGAACGCGGGCACGGGCGCAGGCTGGCCGTTTTTCTTGCGGCGGGAGGCCTTGGGGCGCCGGGCGGGACCTGCCTCGCGGGCGGTGCCGTCTGTGGCGATGATGAGCGGCCATTCGGTGCCATCGGCGTCAATCGCTGTGGCTCGTACGGCGCGTGGGGGCCGCAGATGTCGGGCGGCCAGGGCCGCGGCGGCGGCCAGGGCCTCCGTGCGCCCGGGGTAGGGGCCGGGGGTGGCGGCCGGGCCGGTCAGGGTCACGGTTCCGTCGTCGTCGGCCCGCAGCTCGTACAGGGGCCAGGCGGGTACCTGGTCGGGGGTGGCCACGTCCTGCTCCTCTGCTACTGGTAGTTGACGGAGTTCAGCTGCCAGGGCTTGCCCGCCTCGGGGCGGGTGAGCTCGGCGAACACGGTGCGAACTTCGGGTGTTCCGGTCCACCCGTCGCGCCCTTTGGGGGTGAGTGTGAGGGTCCACTGGCGGTAGGCGGTGGTGGCGGTGTCGACCGGTCGGCCCGCCTCCTCGGTGCTCTGCGCCGCCACTGTCGTGTAGGCGCGGTGCTGGGCCCACTGGGTCCAGGCGGAGCCGGGGGCGGCGTGGGCGGCTGCGCCGCGCAGCTGTGCGGCGTAGGCCTCGGTGCACCATCCGGCCTCGGCGGCCCGGCGGCCGGCGTCGTTGCGGCTGGTGTCGATGGCGGTGTCATAGGTCGACAGCGCGATCAGGGCGGCTCGGCTCACCGCGGTGGCGTCGCTCTGGTCGACGCTTGCGGGGGAGGGGATGCCGCCGGGAGGCTGGCCGCTCTTGCCTGGAGGCAGGGACGGCGCGGGCGCCGGGTTCAGGGGCTCGGGATAGCGCCCGGTGCCCGACGGCGCGGGACGGCTGGGGACGGGGGGCGCCGGGTCGTCGTGCCCGCCGGAACTGCATCCGGCGAGCAGGGCCGCCAGGGCGGCGGCCGCCGCCAGGGCCGCCGCACGCCGCTGCCGTGTCGTGGTCACTGCCCGAACCTCCTGATGGTCTTCGGTTTGGAGCTGTAATAGCTGTCGCCCAGGGACGACACCTTGACGTTGTCCCCGGTGCGCGGTGCGTGCACGAACTGGCCCTGACCGACGTAGACGGCGATGTGGTCGTAGTCTCCAGCGCCGCTGAGCGCGAATGCGATCACATCACCGACACGGATGTCCGCCGGGTCGATGGCCTTGCCCTGGGTGGCCTGAATCTGGCTGGTCCTCGGCAGCATGATCTTTCCGTCGGACGCGTGATACACGGCGTACTGCACAAGGCTTGAGCAGTCGAACCCCCGAGTGCTGGCGCCCTGGGCGAACCCGAAGCTCGGGCCGTCGACACTGCCGCCGCCCCAGCTGTAGGGGGTGCCGATCCATTTTTTCGCGTTGTCCGCAACGCGCTGCCCGAACTCGGAAGTGGGCCCGCCGTCTTGCATCGCCCGGCTGTACTTGGCCATCAGCGCCGTGATCTTGGATACGTAGTCCAGGGTCTCCGGGATCTGCGGGACACCCCCCGCCCTCTGCACCGCGTACGGGCCTGCGTTGTAGGCGGCGAGCATGAGCTTTGTCTGGTCGCCGGCCAGGTTGTAGCTCTTGACCACCTTGGCCAGATAGCAGTCGTAGCGGGCTTGCGTCATGATCGCGTCGGCCGGCGTGTAGACGTTGGCCTTTCCGTCGCCGTCGGCGTCCACGCCCCAAGTGGCCCAGGTCGCCGGGATGAACTGGGAGATCCCTTCTGCGATCACCTCGTGCGTCTCGGGGTTCCGGGACGCAGCGTAGGGGTCCCAGTTGGATTCGGCCTCGATCTGCGCGGCGATGAGCGGGCTGGACACCTCGGGGCACTGCTGGCCTGCCGCAATGACCCATTTCCGGTACTGCTCGGGCACGGCCTTTTCGAGAAGGACCAATTTTCCGTGTCCGCCGTCGCTCTTGTTGTCGTCA